>JABDQM010000070.1 GCA_013042315.1 Flavobacteriaceae bacterium
GTATTGAGGTACCAAAGGTTTTCAGCCTGACTGTTCAGTGCCAAAAGAGCATATTCCTGAGCTAGCGCAAATTGATTATTGAGTTGATATGTCTTTGCGAGTTCGTGATCGACCACGTGACTTTGGGGATCAATTTCTTTGCACTTTAAAAGTGCATTAATTGCCTTGTCATAATTTTCTATGCCCTTTTGTTTTAGGGCCTCAAAAAATAATTCCTGAAATTCGTCGGTATTTTCTTCTAGTGAGATCTCGGCACTCTCTTCCACCTGGGCAATACCCCTGAAAGGCATTATAACAGCCATCAGAAGAACCAATTTGAATAGATATACCCATTTCATAGTGTTCGAGATTTCGTCCTTTCTAGAAAGACTAACGGGTTCCTGTGCTTCCAAAGCCTCCCTGGCCCCTGGTAGTTTCGGATAATTCCTGCACCTCAACCCAGCTGGCACGCTCGTGACTGGAAATCACCATCTGAGCAATTCGCTCACCGTCTTCAATTACAAAAGCTTCATTGGAGAGATTAACAAGAATCACGCCAATTTCACCTCTGTAATCTGCATCAATAGTGCCTGGAGTATTGAGAACCGTTATCCCGCGCTTTGCTGCAAGCCCACTTCTCGGTCTGATCTGGGCTTCATAACCCACTGGCAATTCGAGAAACAAACCTGTCTTAATTACCTTCCTTTCCAGGGGTCCTAAGCTCACAGGGCCCTCGAGGCGGGCGCGGAGGTCCATTCCCGCGGATGCGCCTGTCTCGTATTCAGGAAGCGGATGATGTGATTTGTTGATAATCTTAATTTTCATTTCGTATAAAGATTCGTTTGAGAAGGGCGTATTCCATTTTGTAAACCAGAAGTAAAAATACTAAAAGGAAGAGTGACCCAATGATGATATTCCCATTAAAAACGTAGAACGAAAGAACTGAGAATAAAATTGAAATCCCCATGTAAAAACAAATCTTCCTGAAATTGTAAGGAATCGGATAGTATTTACGCCCAAAATAATATGAAATCAGCATCATACTCGCATAAGCCGCCAGGGTGGCATAGGCAGATGCGTAATACCCAATTGAAGGGATAAAGAGATAATTGATCACAATGGTGATTACAGCTCCAGCGATAGAAATGTAAGCCCCAAATCTGGTGCGATCTGTTACCTTATACCAGACAGATAAATTGTGATAGATCCCCAGACAAAAACTGGCCAGGACAATTATGGGAACCACAGGCATAGCTTCCCAATAATCGGAATTTCGCACTATCAAAACCTTTAAGGGGTCAGAAAAAACGACGACGGCCAGCAAGATTACACTGCCTAATACTACAAAGTAATTAGTGATCTGCGCATATGCCCGTTGTGGGTTCTCCGTTTTGGAATGACTGAAAAAAAAAGGCTCAATTCCGAGTCGGAATGCTGTTGCAAACAAGGTCATAAACAAGGCGATCTTGTAGCAGGCAGAATATTTTCCTATCTCACTTTTCGCTATGGCAGCCGGCAGGAGTTCAGAGAGCATAATTCGATCAAAAACTTCATTGATCGTAAATGCAATACCCGCAATCATAACCGGAAGTCCGTACCTGGTCATCTTTGACCACAAATTCCTGTCAAATGAATAATTGGGTAGTTTATAAGTAGGTGAGACCAACAGCAGTGTAAATCCACTTGCAATAAGATTGGAGATAAAGATGTACGATATCTCAAAATCACTTCTGTAGATCATCCCCAGCAACCCTTCTGAGCTGTCTTGTGCAAGTCCCGGCAGCAGGAGTAGGAAAAAAACATTAAGGCTGAGGTTTATCGCCACATTCAGAATCTTGATGATGGCGTAGCGTTTGGGATTCTGTTTTGCCCTTAATAGTGCAAAGGGAATAATAGCAAGGGCATCAAGAGCGAGAATAAGAATGACATATTTGATAAACTGCCCGTCAATATTTAGAAATAACGCTAATTGATCCTGGAAAATCAAGGCGAAAAAAGTAAATAGGAAGGTAGTTCCTGTGAGGGAAATCAGGGAGGTGGATATTACTCGAGTAGTGTTATTCTCACTGTTATAGAAGCGGAAGAATGCCGTTTCCATTCCATAGGCAAGAATTACATTGAATATTGCAAACCAGGCAAAGATCAGGGTGACTTCGCCGTAAGATCCCGTAGGCATCACCTGCGTATAGAGGGGAACCAGGATAAATGACAACATTCTGGGTAAGACTGTTGCCAATCCATAAATAAAGGTTTGTTTAAATAACTTTTGAAACAGACTCAACCGCAGCGATGTTAGGTAAGGCTTAAAATTAGGTATTTAAAGCCTGCCAACAAAGTTAGTTTTTAGGGCGGGAGGGATATTGAACAGGCATTTTCTCTTTGATCCCTTTAATTTTGTAATAGCTCAACTTCTTTTTCCCAGACTCTAAATATCCAATAACGGCTTCATCTGCATTTAATTGAAATGGAAAATCCTCTTTCTCTCCTAACCTGGCAGGGGGCTGATTTCCTATTTCTTCTCGAGGGTCTGCATGCATCACAAGGCCTTTCCCGCCATCGGGTTTGATATTTTCGTATTTGCATACCAATACCGATTCTCCATCAATTGTTGTTAATTCTGGCTGCATAGCATGGCCTCTGAAATACACCTGCTGAAAATCGAGAGATGCGAAATCCCCCATTAAAGGAATTTTAAGGGTAAACCCTGTACCTCCTTCTTCTCGCCCGGCAGCATAGTCCTGACAATTTGCTCCCTCTACCGTAAATGGAGCTTCTGAGATAAGTTTCTTTTGGGATGAACATCCAAACAGACCAAATAAAATAATAAATGTATAGAAGGGAATTTTTTTCATGATTAAGCCTTTTACTGAATTTATATTCAATAGTGGTGCCAAAAGTACTTATTCTTAAGTACTGAAAAAAGAAAACCCCAACTTCGGTTGGGGTTCTACATCTTATAATCGTATTTCTTTAGTTGTTCAGCGCTTCCGCACCTCCGACGATTTCAAGGATCTCATTGGTAATGGCCGCTTGGCGGGCCTTGTTATACGTCAATTTCAATTGATCTCTCAACTCAGAAGCATTATCTGTTGCTTTGTGCATTGCCGTCATTCGGGCACCGTGTTCACTTGCAAAGGAATCCCTCACTGCTTTGAACAACTGAGTTTTAAGTGATTTTGGAATAAGTTCCATCACGATCTTTTCCTTTTCAGGCTCAAAAATGTAATCCACCGAGTTTTTCGATTCCGATTTTTCAGCAACTATGGGAAGAAATTGCTCTGTCATCAGAATCTGGGTAGCTGCATTCTTAAACTTGTTGTAAATTAACACAATCTTGTCGTAGGATCCATCGACATAATATGCCATTAACTCCTCAGCAATTTGGGCCACGTTGTCAAAAGTAAGGTCGTCATACACCTTGCTGTGATCTGCAATCACCTTGTTCTTCTTCTTTAGCAGATCGGTCCCTTTTTTTCCAACGGTCATAAAATGAACCTCCTGTTCATTGAAAGTATTCGACATTAGTGAAATACTCTCCTTGACAATATTGGAATTAAAGGCCCCACATAAGCCACGATTTGAAGTGATAGCAACAAGAAGTACTTTCTTTACCGGACGCTCTTCTGAATACACACTTCCCGTATCAGCATCGAGGCTGCCGCTTAAGTTTTGCAATAACTCAGTTAATTTATTGGCATACGGACGCATGGCGGTGATCGCATCCTGTGCTTTTTTCAACTTAGCAGCAGATACCATTTTCATGGCACTGGTGATCTGCATGGTTGAAGAAACCGAAGCTATTCTATTCCGTATTTCCTTTAGGTTTGCCATTTTTTATCTTCTGCTGAGTTTTAGCTTTTATATTTCTTGACCAAATCCTTGCATACCGCTGTTAAGGTATCGGTAATTTCATCAGTTAGTTTACCAGCTTTTAAGGCGTCAAGTGTGTCTCTGTGTTTTGCATTTAAGAATTCGAGGTAATCCTGTTCAAAATCCTTTATCTTTTCAACGGGTACGTCTCTTAAGAGGTTTTTGGATCCAGCAAAAATAATGGCTACCTGGTCCTCAACAGTAAAGGGATCGTTCTGGGCCTGTTTTAGGATCTCAACATTCCTTCGTCCTTTTTCAATTACATTGAGCGTTGCTGCATCTAAGTCGGAGCCGAATTTCGCAAAGGCTTCCAGTTCACGGAACTGAGCCTGGTCTAACTTCAGGGTTCCCGCTACCTTTTTCATCGACTTAATCTGAGCTGATCCCCCTACCCTTGATACGGATATCCCCACGTTAATTGCAGGTCTCACACCTTGGTTAAATAAATCCTGCTCCAGGAATATCTGTCCGTCTGTAATAGAGATCACGTTGGTTGGAATATATGCGGATACGTCACCAGCCTGAGTCTCAATAATAGGTAATGCTGTAAGAGATCCTCCTCCTTTTACCATAGGCTTAAGGGGTTCAGGCAAGTCATTCATATTCTGTGCTATGGCATCATCATCGATTACCTTAGCTGCTCTTTCCAGCAATCTTGAATGGAGATAGAAAACATCTCCGGGGTATGCTTCCCGTCCTGGTGGACGTCTAAGCAATAAGGATACCTCCCGGTAAGCCACCGCCTGTTTAGATAAATCGTCGTAAATGATTAAAGCAGGACGACCACTATCTCTAAAATACTCCCCGATAGCTGCACCGGCGAAAGGGGCGTAAACCTGCATAGGAGCAGGATCGGAAGCATTAGCTGCAACAATGGTTGTGTATGCTAAAGCTCCTTTATCTTCAAGTGTCTTCGCAATGTTAGCCACTGTTGAGGCTTTCTGTCCTATTGCTACATATATACAGTAGACCGGATTGCCTGCGTCAAAGAATTCTTTTTGATTGATGATGGTATCAATACAAACCGTAGTTTTCCCGGTCTGACGATCTCCAATCACCAATTCACGTTGTCCTCGCCCAACTGGAATCATGGCGTCGATCGCTTTAATCCCTGTCTGAAGTGGCTCATTTACCGGCTGACGGAAGATAACCCCAGGAGCTTTTCTCTCCAGTGGCATCTCATAAGTCTTACCTGCGATCGGGCCCTTACCATCGATAGGAATTCCGAGCGTATCTACTACCCTTCCTACAATTCCTTCTCCTACATTGATAGAGGCAATTCGCTGTGTTCTTTTTACGGTAGTCCCTTCTTTAATTTCTTTTGAAGGTCCGAGTAATACTACCCCAACATTATCTTCTTCAAGGTTAAGGACGATACCTTCCAGTCCGCCTTCAAACTCTACTAACTCTCCGTATTGTGCATTGGAAAGTCCGTAAACACGGGCAATACCATCTCCAACCTGAAGAACAGTTCCGATTTCATCCAAACTTGCTTTAGCTTCGTAACCAGATAATTGCTTTTTTAAGATTGCCGATACTTCTGCGGCTTTAACTCCTGCCATATGATTTAAAATATAGAACGAAGCAGGGGGTTAACCGTCCCTGTCTCCGCAATTAAAATTTATATGCTTTTTGTAAATTCTCTTTTAATGGTATTTAATTTATTAGAGATACTCGCATCGTATTGCAAATCTCCTACTCTGAGGATAAATCCGCCAACGATACTTTTATCAACCTTATTCTTTACCACAACTTTGTTGCCTGTAAGTTTGGATACTTCTTTCAACACCCTCTTCTCCAATTCACCCGAAAGCGGAACTGCCGTGGTTACAAATGCTACACCTTCCCCTTTAAGATCTTCATTGAGGATGATATATTTGATGGCTACCTCATTGAGTAAGCCGATCCTTTTATTTTGAAGAAGCAAATCGATTAGGCCTTCGGTGATAACGTCAGAGCCTTTAAAAACAGAAAGTAGAGCCTTTTTCTTCATCTCTCCCTTTAAAACGGGACTAGCCAGCATCTCTCTCAACTCTTTACTCGCGCCAATAGTTTCAGTAATAGTCCTCATATCCTTTTCCAGAACATCAGTTTTCTTCTTCTCTACCGCAAAGTCCAGAATTGCCTTGGCATAACGCGCTGCCGCTCTTGCTTCGTTCATAGGATTAGTTCAATTTAATGTCGCCCAACATATTGTCGACCAATTTCAATTGTTTGTCTTTATTGGTCAATTCTTCCTTGAGCACCTTCTCAGCAATCTGTACAGAAAGATCAGCAACCTGATTCTTAATTTCTGCCACAGCGGCCTTCTTTTCACTTTCAATTGTCGCCTTAGCCTGGGCAATCATCTTGTCGCCTTCCGTTTTGGCCTGGTCCTTCGCATCAGCAACCATTTTCTCCTTGATCTCTCTGGCCTCTTTCAACATCGCTTCGCGTTCACCACGTGCTTCTTGCAATAACTTTTCGCTATCTGCGGTGACATTCTGCATCTCCTTTTTTGCGTCCTCAGCAGCAGCTAAAGCATTTTTTATTCCTTCCTCTCTATCATTTATAGCGTTTAGAATAGGATTCCATGCAAATCTGTAGAGCAACCAGAGCAGCAAAACAAAAAGCAATGTCTGCCATACAAACAAGCCGAACGAGAAGTCATTTAACAATTTTTCCATACTAATCTTCTTTTAAACTGAAATTTTAAACTAAGGAGGGCCATGACCAACCGTCATGGCCGTTTCCTATAGTGTTTTAGCTTACGGCAAAAAGGGCCGCAAAACCAATACCTTCAATAAGCGCCGCTACAATAAGCATTGCTGTTTGAATCTTTCCGTAGGCCTCTGGCTGACGGGCAATAGCTTCCATAGCAGAACCACCGATTCTACCGATGCCAATACCAACGCCAATTACTACCAAACCTGCACCTACCATTACTGGAATTTCCATACTCTATCTAGTTTAAAATTAAAATTCAATTCCCTCAAAGGGAACCTTTATTTATAAATGTGCTAATTCTGTTTCTTCTTCGTGATGATCATGCTCCTCAGAGGCAAAGCCAAAATAAAGAGAAGATAACATCGTAAAGATATAAGCCTGTAAAAGGGCTACCAATATTTCTATTAATGTGATTGCAAAAGCCAGGAAAAACGACAAGGGGCTGCCTATCCAACTTTTAAAAATGAACATCAACCCTATCAAACTCATCAATACAATGTGTCCGGCTTGCATGTTTGCATACAAACGAATCAAGAGTGCAAAGGGTTTAATGATCAGGCCCAGCAATTCTATGGGCACTAATATGATGTATATTGGAAGTTTACCATACCAGGGCATCGCATCTCCCAGGGGATCAACGAGGTGTTTCCAATAATCTTTGGTCCCTGTGAAGTTGGTGATCAGGAAGGTTAATAAGGCCAATCCAAAAGTGATGGCGATATTCCCTGTAACGTTTATCCCCAGAGGGGTAAGCCCGAACATATTCAAAAACCAAATAAAGAAGAAAATAGTCAAGAGAAAAGGCATGTATTTTTTGTACCTCTTTTCTCCAATAGTGGGTCTTGCAATGTCATCTCTAATGTAAATCACAATGGGCTCAAAAAACCTGCCTGCTCCCGTGGGTACTCCATTATTTTTAGCATAGGACCGGGCCAGACTTGAAAATAACCAGAGCATTAGCAAACCCGTTATCACCATCATCACCACGTTTTTTGTGATGGAAAAATCGATGGGTTTTGCGTTTGTAATATGTCCTTCCTCATCATGAGAAAGATTTCCCTCTGCGTCGGTCTTGTAAATTTTCGCGTGTTCAAGGGCGTAGTAATCTCCTCCTGCCTCGGCTATAGTCTCTCCGTGATGAAAGGCAGAGGATGAGAAAACCTTTAGGCCTTCATCCCAAAGGATTACAGGTAACGGTATCCCTACGTAAACATGCTCTCCGTTGTCTTTGGTATAAGAAAAAATGGAAAAGTCGTGTGAGTCCTTAAGGTGGTGATCTATGTATTCCTTAATCTCGGTTTTAATATCTTTTTTCGATCCGTCAGAAGCTTCTTCTTTCGCTGAAGCAATTGAACTATGACCGAGGAAAAAGGCACTAAATAATAAAAGTTTTACAATAAAAAGTCTTCTCATATCACCTTTGAATGCGGGTCTCTAAAAATCGGTGCAAATGTAAGCTATTCTCCCAAAAAGAAAAAAGCATTTAGAAGTTTATTTTATCGCCTATTGATAAGGGCTTTGAAGGCTTTCCCTTAGGTTTGTTTTTGAAGTATTTTGGCGGTGTAAACCGTTTCCAGGATCAAACACAATAAGTAGGGAATGAAGAATGCTGCGAATTCAGATTTAGTCAGTAGGTCATCAGCTCTATACTCAGGATAAAAAACAATAAAAAAGACAAGAAATTTCAGCAGGCTTCCCCCCATGTATAAAAAGCCGATCTGATTTTTATATTTCTTTCTCAAACTGAATAAGATCAGAAAGATAACAGCGGCCAGAATAAGATTCAACAGATAGGACAGCAGCAGCATGTCTGACCATTTTTCGATCGAAAAGTATTGCTGAAATTGCAAATGCAGCCATAGCGCAAGAGCGAGTGATGAGGTAAGGATTAAAAGAAAGGTAATTACCAGCTTCTGAGGTTTCATCAATATTTGATTCTTTTCAACTGTAGAAGTACAACATAGATGGCGATTGCCACCCCAAAAATAGTTGCGATAGCGGTAAAAATTCTCTTTTCTGTCTGATAATGCTGATCCAGCCAGATTCCGCCCTGAGCTGCCAAATAGATAATCACTCCCATTTCTATTCCGATCCCGGATAGAATGGCGATATTCTTAAGCGGACTTTTTCCCTTAGGAGGCTTTTGCTGGTTCATTTTTGTTTTGGACCGCAGAGGACGATTTGTAAGCTGAGGAAGAAGAGCTTGTGCTAGCCGACGTATTTCCTGCTGAGGTGCTTACTGCGCCTTTGCCTTTCATGGTACAAGAGGCATTAAATGTTGCTCCGGGTTCTACTGCCAACTTGGCAACAGCGACTGTTCCTTCTATAAAAGCAGATGATTTTAAAGTGAGAAGTTCAGAAACGAGCAATTCACCATTAAAATTGCCTTCAATGTCAGCATTCAGGCATTCCACTTTCCCGTGGATATACCCATCCTTGCCAATTACAACTTTGCCGGAGGTCTTGAGGTTTCCATTTAGCTTACCATCGATTCTGAAATCGGCTTCGGAAACGATATCACCTTTGATTTTAGTGTGCTTTTCAATTCTGTTGGGTTGTCCTCCTAATTCAGTCATAGCTTTGGGTTTTTTGTTATCTGAAAACATGGATCTAGGGTTTTGGGGTTAATTTGAGTCTTCGGTAATCTTTTAAGTTCTTGTGAACTTGTATCGTCTTATAGTTATCAGATAAAATTACAAAATTCTCATTACGGATTCGGTAATCTTTGTTGTTTTTTAGCAGCTCTGCAAATCCCAAAGCAAAATCTCTCGACTTGAATCCATGGACTACAACGAATTCATCTTCAAGATTATAGATGTCTTTAGATACAATATTCGAATACCTCAGATCGTCTATGGTCAACTTTAGGCGCTTCAGTAATCTTACAGCGGCCTCATCATCGGTTCTTTTAAAAGGGAAGACTACTTTCCAATTCCCTTCCGGCTCAACGTTTTCTGAAGAAAAACCGTTAGGCTCCAATTTAGGCAATTGTTCCGCGACCATTTGCTGCGCTTTCTTTCCTTCAGGTTGATTGGGGTAATTCAGGGCTACATAGTTCAGGGCTTCCTTGAATTCTTTAAAACCCTGCAGCCTTCCTATTGCCGTCGCTTTCAGCATTTCCAATTTTGGCACAATAGGATCGCCTGTAAATCGGTTAATCGACTCTTCTGCTCCGGTAATCACCCTGAGAAATTCCTGTGCTTCAAATAGTGCATATAACCTTGAGTACTGAGCTTCAGGACCATCTTCTGAGGCTTCTAAGACGGCTCTTGGGTTAAGAAGTATTTCGGCATAGCGAGAACTGGGGTGATTTTTTATAATATTTTCTTTCATATTCAAGACCAAGGGACTGCCGACCTGCTCGTAAATCTTGAATAAGTTGTATTTTGAAGGTAATATTAGTCGCTCTTCGGGCTCTGATTCTAATACGTCTTCCAATTTGCTGGCTGCCAGTAGATTTTCTTTAAACTTCTCCTTGTAAATAAGCCCTAACTGATAATTTGCAAAGTTGCGCTCTCTGGACAAACTGTCAATTACCGTCTTGCTTTTAGGAACTTTTCCAAGGTAGTAATCAAGAGAATACTTTTGATCCTCAGTTAGTTCTTCTGGGCTCTCATTTAGGGCTGTCAGATCGGTTTCATCTGCATCAAGGGCTTGGGAACTCGCCTTGCTGCTCCACCTCCAGTTGTCTTCTATAGTCCTGTTTCCCCATCTTCGTTTAAATTCAGTTTTACCATAACCCAGACTAGTGATATTGTAGAAATAGAACTTCCCTTTGTTCTCCTTCCCTCCTTTTGAATTTTCAAAGGCAGCAAATCCAACACTGAGCTTTTCTTCCTCTTTGGCAATTTCTGCTTCAGCCTTGGCTTTAAGCTGATCGATATAAGCTTGGAAATAAACCTCCCTTTCGGCAAGCGGCATTTTGTATATGGAGATCACACTATCAGCGTATTGGACCGTATTTTCGTAGGTGATTACATCTTCCAGATTATCAAGCTTTTTTCGAATAGCCCTGTACTTTTTAGTATTCTCAGGTAAGTTAGGCAGGACACTGTCATAGTAAGCCCCTGCAATCTTGTAATTGTTTTTATCAAAATTGTACTCGGCGAGATCCTCGTAGTTAAGAGCTAGTAATTGTGGAGTATTATTGGCAGCTGCCAGCGATTTGTTGTAATAAGCCAAGGAAAGGCTATCCTGTTCCAGAGTGTTGTGGTATACGGCTATTTCTCTGAAGATCTTATCCAGAAATGGTCGGTTTTCCCTGTTAATTTCTAGCCAAGTGAGGTATTCGAGCAGTTCCTCTTTATTATTCTCGGTTACTTCAATATTCCTGATTTTCTGTAAATGTGCATTTACCCAATAAACTCGGGGTGTACTGCGTCCAAGATCAATAATTTTATCGAATGCAATGTTTGCGCTATCCCTGAATTCGAGCTGATTGTACAACTGCCCTATTATAAAGTAATACCGCCCTTCTTCTGCTTTCTTTCCGGTATATGCCGATGCGATTTTTAGTTGCTGAATGGCTGTATCGGGTGCTTTGAGATTAATATAAGCCTGAGCCATCATCGCTCGGGCATCGGCGTATTCCTGATCTTTAAGTCGTTCAAATTTTAGAAGCCTTTTCAGGTTTTTAATGGCAAGCTCTTCGTTTTCAAGGCGAATATTGGTCTTTTCACGCCAAATCGTAGCCTCATTTAACTTATTGCTTTCGGTGTATTTCTGTAAGACGTAATTAAATGCCTCGATGGCAGGGACGTATCGCTGATCAAAGTAACGCGCCTTTCCCAAAAGAAGGAAAGCCTCATCGGTCTGAGGATTGCGTTCCTGATTCCCGATCTCCATACTGTGCTTTTGTATCGCCTTGGTTGCTTTGTCCTCGGCTCTTTCAAAATTGGGGTTGTTATCCTCTGAATCGAGTTTTATTTCATCTTTTACTTCGAGACGTTCCACAGGTAAAACTTCCCAGTAATTGTCCCGATAAGATTCATTTAACTGCTCCCTCCCTTCTTCAAAGGCCAGATTGCCGTTGTACAGTACGTTGTATTTGGTGTTGAGGGCATGCCAATTGCGATTGACAAAGGCGTCTTTTTTGGTTGAGCAGGAGCTCACCAAGAGGATAGCAGAAAGCCAAAGGATATGAATTCTATTTTGAAGCTTCAAATTTCGTGATGTTCGTACCCTATGTAAACTGTAAAAGAGCCCGTTTATTATGTATCTACTCGATAAAATGCACACATAATTTCCCGGGATTCCAATCGGGGGATGAACTCTTGTGAAAACTCCGGAATTTTAGCCGGCAAAAAAGGTTTCCAATTCCTTAAGCGTCTGAGGTGAGGTTTGGATATCTTTGACTATTTCGCCTTTGTTCAAGACCACAATTCGCTCGCATACCTCAGTGACATGAATAAGGTCGTGACTAGACACCAGTACGGTCACTTCTCTGTTCTCCGTGAGCTCTCTTATGATCTGTTTTAACCTGATTTGGGTGGTAGGGTCTAAGTTGGCAAAAGGCTCATCGAGAATAACTACTTCTGGATCTCCGATAAAAGATGCCACAATTCCCACTTTTTTCTGATTTCCTTTGGAGAGGTCTCTCAGATATTTCTTCTGTCCGAGGATCTCCCCGTGGAAAAAATTCTCAAAATTACTGACCAGGCTGTCCACATCGGCCTTGTTCCGCCCTCTTAATTCTCCGATAAAGTAAAAGTACTCCTCCGGGGTAAGGTATCCGATCAGAAAGGTTTCATCAATGAAAGCAGATGTAAAGGGCTTCCATTCCTCGCTTACATCAACCTGCACCTCATTGTTGATGATCTTACCGGTCGTTGGCTGAATCAGGTCGAGAAGTAAGCTGAAAAAGGTAGTCTTCCCCGCCCCGTTATTCCCTACAAGTCCGAAACTTTGCCCTTTTGGAATCTCAAGTGAAGGTATGTTCAGAACAGTCTGGGTTCCATATGTTTTTGTGAGATCGTGAACTGTAATCATATTGTTGTGATGTATTTAATCTGTTTGTTTATATGCCAGCAGCGTCTTGTACTTCTCTTTTTTGTATATTTTTTCGATCATCCTGAACACCTGGTCTTTAAAAACAAAACCAAGCACTCCGGACAAGGCTACAGCGACATAGCCCGCTATCGGATTAATCAGATAATACCCCCCTGCGAACACTACTAATGGCAACAGCAATTTTGGGATGGTTAGCAGCATTGTTTTAACATTAAATGCCTGCTTATCTCCAAATGCCTTCTTATTGGATGTTAAATCGATAGGAGTTTTGATATAAGCACCCCCCCATAAAACTAAATAAGAATTCACTCCAATATTATAAATGGCTCCTACGATGATGGCCAGGTAAAATTCCCATCCAAAATAAAGATGAAAGGAAGATAATAAAGTGCTGATCACCGTCGCAATAACTATCAAATACCATTTTGAGTCGAGGTACTCACGATATTGTATATTCTGACTCATCATC
>JABDQM010000074.1 GCA_013042315.1 Flavobacteriaceae bacterium
ATTAAGCGGCAAGAGCGTAATTAGATTCGCCATTTAAAAAGTGTGAAATATGAGATTAACGAGCTGTATCCCAGCGCTCGACATGCTTACAATGCCATTGGTCTCGCTGTCAAAACCAGTCGGCCCCTTTAATGAGTTAGCTGCGCTAATGCGCTACCTGATTGAAATAAATCCCGCTATAGCGAGAAATCATTTCCTCATCTTTTTATCAATGAACGTTTTTATTTAAAAAAGGATTGCGAAGATACCAAAAAGTTTGTGCCCCGCCTTAAATCCGTGTAATTTTGAGCAAAATCTATACCAAACCCTATGACACATTTCGGAATCATCAGAGAGCGCAAGAATCCACCTGATATGCGGGTAGTATTGTCTCCACAAGCCTGCCAAAAGGTCCTGAATTCGTTTCCTGAGGCACAAATAACCGTAGAGCCCTCGGCTGTTCGTGTTTTTAGGGATGAAGAATACGAATCGGCAGGAATTACAGTGGATGAGACCATGGAAGATTGTGAAGTGCTTATTGGCGTAAAAGAGGTTCCAATCGAGGCCCTGATACCTGATAAAAAGTACTTCTTTTTCTCGCACACAATCAAAAAACAGCCCTATAATCGGGATTTACTTCGGGCGATTTTATCGAAGAACATAGAATTGTACGACCATGAAGTAATCACAAATGCCAAGGGAATTCGTTTGGTAGCTTTTGGTCGTTACGCGGGCATCGTAGGTGCATACAATGGTATTCGCACCTATGGGTTGAAATCTAATAAATTTAGCATAGCAAAGGCTGAAGTGCTAAAAGACAAAAAAGACCTGATTCGGGAATTGCGCACAGTCACATTGCCTCCAATCAAAATATTACTGACAGGGAAGGGCAGGGTAGGTAATGGTGCTAAAGAAATCCTGGATGGAATGAATCTCAGGGAAGTAAGTGTTGAGGATTACCTGCAAAAGACCTTTGAAGTTCCCGTCTATTGCCAAATTGATGTTCTCGATTACAACAAACGAAAAGATGGACAACATCTGCCGATGCAAGATTTTTTTGACCATCCTGAAGCATATGAATCAAACTTTATGCGTTTTGCAACAGTGAGCGATCTGTATATAGCCGGTCATTTCTATGGCGATGGTGCTCCATATCTATATACGAGGGAAGATGTTAAGGACTCTAATTTTAAGATTAAGGTGGTGGCAGATGTGAGCTGCGATATTGATGGGCCTGTGGCCACGACTTTGCGTGCCTCCACTATTTCTGATCCAGTCTATGGGTATGATCCGCTTACTGAGGAAGAAGTTCCATTCATGAATGAAGATGCCATAGCGGTAATGGCAGTAGATAATTTACCGGCAGAATTACCCAGAGATGCGAGCGAAGGATTTGGTGATACCTTTGTGGATCACGTGATCCCGGCCTTTTTTAATGATGATAAGGAGGGCATATTAGATCGGGCTAGAATGACCGCTAATGGCAAATTAACAGCCCGATACGCTTATCTGCAGGACTACGTAGACGGAAAGGAGTAGTTTGTTATTCAACCTCAATGTCCCAATTCACCACCGGATGGGTTTTGGGAGCGGTGTAGGCACCCAGGGCTTTCAATTTTAAAACGAAAGAAGATACCTTTTCTAAGGTCTTAATTTTTAGGGTAAATACCTCCTTTGCCGGTATTTCAAAAACAGGTGAGCTACTGTAAAAATTATACTCCATCTGATTTTCAAAAAACAAGTCGCTACTCGAAATATTTTCCAATTCAACCTCTAGAATATTTGTATTCGGCATATAAGCCACTTTATTTACCTTTAAACTAGCCCTGATTAAAGGAGTTACAAATTGTGGTTTCCCAACCATCAAGCTATTGTACACTGCCATGGTGTTACCCATAAAAAGGGCTTCCTTTACACTTTCCAGGCTTCTGTTTTTAGCAAAAACCAATGTAATGGGCCTGTGGAACCCCTTTTCCAGATATTGCCAATCTATCAAACCATGAATATCGCTGGTACCCATTATAGTGAGGTTGTGCTCCAATGCAATTGCAAATGATTCTTCGGCGTAGTCATATTCATTGATAACTTCTATGCCGTGTAATTCACCGTCTTTAATCCGATCTAACTGGAAGTCGCTCAAAATGGGATTCCCTGTTGGACTCTGTCTGTACCAGGCCGGGTGATTCCAGAAGACAAAGGCATTCTGTTTTTTAGCTTCGGTAAAAGGTGCCAAAGAATCTTGAGCCAGTAGTAAATTAGCATCAGAGGTAAAGAGGGCATTACTATGACCAATAGGCGCATTTCGTGTGATCTCCGAGCCCGGTATAATCAGTAAGTCGTGATCCTCTGCTTCTTCAAGGGCCAATTGATAGGACCGGTTGCGATCGGGATGGGGGATATCTGCCTTATGTGGTTGGTATTCCAAGTGTTCTGTGAGGGAGATAACATCCAGGTTTTCGCGCAAGGCCTCCATTACTCGGATGGAAGGCCAGACCTCTCCGTCTGAAAAGACCGTGTGTTGGTGGAGGTCAGTTTTTAAAGTAATAAAGCCCGGGATATCCGGATAGGACAGGGCATGACCGGAAATATGCTGATGTTCCTGACCAAAGGCCAGAAAAATAGAATTCAGAATAAACAGCTGGACTAACACAAATTTTCTCAAAGCTTTTCAATTTAAATCATCGTTTCAATTTAGCAATTTATAATCTAAGCTTGGGGTAACTTAAGGTTTTAGTTTCCGACATGCGGTATGCCAACTTAGAAAGGCTGAGTAATGGGAAAAAACACCTGAAGAACTAAAAGTTAAAGTTGAAAGCTTTTTTAAAATTATACTTATATTGAAAGGCTAATGTAACCAACAGGCCTAGTGAAGTTTAATTGGATAATTGCTGACGATATGGATGACGAATTCAGAAAATTCTGTGTCGAGCTAGAGTATAAACTCAGGCCTCGTATTACTAAGTTTTTGATGTCGCGTTTTGATGAAGAATGTTGTGAAGACTTTTCTTGTTTTCATTTTGACCTAGATCTCATTAATATGACTATCCGTATTTCGGAGAAAACCCCGCAGCACTATGTTCAAAGAATGTATTCTGATTTTGAACAGGAAATTAGCCAAAGCTGTTGTTCCTAACTTTATTTTGAGATTTGGACCCTGCCTCTGCGTACATTCTGGATCAGCCTGAACCCTACAGATCCATCTTATTGCACCTTCAATTTATAATAGTCCAAACAATTCCTGAGGTCACCCTAAAATTTAAATTCAAGATCCCTTTCTACTATCTGGAGGGAAGACCTTTTTGTTACCTTAACCAATCCAAGAACTACGTAGATGTGGGCTTTTGGATGTCAGCGCATCTTTCGGTGCATCTGGAGCATATGACAACAACGGGCCGGAAAATGATGCGATCTCTGCGTTATACATCGCTAAGCGACATTGATGAAAGCATTCTCAGGGATGTTCTTGAAAATGCCCGTCATGTAAAAAATCAAAAATTTTACAAATAGGACTTACTATAGATTCATTTGATTTATCGTAGCCCTTAAAGTGGTTAACTGTTTCAAGAGCCCTTCTAACTTGTCTAAGGGCAGCATATTGGCCCCATCACTCTTGGCGATGGAAGGATCAAAATGAGTTTCCATAAACAGGCCGTCTACCCCTGCAGCAATTCCTGCCCTTGCCATAGTACCAATAAGTGCAGGTCTGCCCCCTGTTACACCAGAAGACTGATTGGGTTGCTGTAGGGAATGAGTCACATCTAAAACAACCGGGGCGTACTGTTTCATCGTGGGAACCCCCCTGAAATCAACGATCATATCCTGGTAGCCGAACATGGTTCCCCTGTCTGTAATGATCACCTGATCATTTCCCGAATCCGTCACTTTGGCAACAGCGTGTTTCATACTCTCCGGACTCATAAATTGACCTTTTTTAAGGTTGACGGTCTTGCCCGTCTCGGCAGCGGCTATGACTAGATCCGTCTGGCGGACTAAAAAAGCAGGAATTTGTAATACATCGACATATTCAGCGGCCATCTGTGCATCGGAAATTTCATGGATATCCGTAATGGTTGGTACGTGGAATGTTTCTGAGACTTTCCTCAGGATCTTTAAGGCCTTTTCATCTCCGATCCCCGTAAATGAATCGACCCTGCTCCTGTTGGCTTTTTTAAAACTACCCTTAAAGACATAAGGGATCTTTAATTTGTCAGTTACCTTCACGATGTGTTCTGCAATACGCAGGGCCATTTCTTCCCCTTCTATAGCGCAAGGTCCGGAAAGCAGAAAGAAGTTATTACCATCGGTATATTTGATCTGAGGTATAGCACTTAAATTCATTTCTTAAATTTTACACAAAGATAGTATTAAACAGTTTTATCCTTTTTAGTTTTAATTAAGCGAACGGAATATGAGAATAAAAAATAGACTTTTAATACTAGTATTCACTGCCACTTTTTTATCTGTACAATCACAACGAATTTCTGAACGAGGTAGTGGCCCTATTGTATTAGAAAAGCATCAGTTACGGTTCGATCTTTTAAGTCCGGGAATAAGTTATGAAATAGGTCTGTTCCGGAATCAGACGGTCTCTACGAGCTTAGGGTTGGCCACCGCCACTTACGAGGAAGGATATGCCTTCGGCTTGGCGATGAATAACCGGTATCGGTACTACCATAATTTTAAACGACGTGAAGAGCTGGGAAAACGAATTTCCGGTAATTCCGGCAATTATATTGCTGCTGCCCAGGCCATTTTTTTCTCTCAATTACGCCTGGCAACAGATATTGAACCAGACGACTATAATTTGGGATTCTACGGTGTGGTATACGGAATTCAACGCACCTATGATAATGGTTTTAATATAAATGTGGAGCTCGGTGGGGGTTATTATCGGGGGGACGGAGCACCGTCCGGATACGGCCCTTTATTTAGCATCAATTTCGGTTGGGTGGCCACTAAGCGAAAATCGAGAAAACCCTCCTTTGATTAACTTCGGTCCTGTCTTTAAGAAAACTTAGAGCATCAATTTCTTTATGGTTTCCATATAGCCCCGGCTCACTCTTACCACATCCCCATTGAGCATGGTTACATCGTAACTCTTCCCATATTTGTGTAGCTCTTTTACCATATTGAGGTTGATAATTGAAGAACGGTGGACTCTCACAAAGGTCTGCGGATTCAATTTTTCTTCTAATTCTGTAATTCCGTAATTACTGACGTACTTTGTTTCCTGTGTATGTAGTTTAGAATAGTCGCCATAAGCTTCAACCCTGATTATATCCGTAACAGCAATAGTCACTAATTTTTTTTGGGACTTCACCAATACACGTTCCGGGTAGTCACCTTTTTCCATGATCAAACTTTCGGCAAGTGATCCCAGCTTAGGTTCACCTGATTTTAAGCGGTCAATAGCCATGCTAAACCGTTCTTGGGTATAGGGCTTTAAAAGATAGTCGGCAGCATGCACCTCAAAGGCTTTTATCGCATATTGATCATAAGCGGTGGAGAAAATGATCTGTGGGATTTCTTCAAGAAAAGGCAATACCTCAAATCCTGTTTTCCCCGGCATTTGAACATCCAAAAAAACAAGATCAGGTTTAAACCGGTTAATCGCGGTAATGGCATCTACACCATTATTGACTTCGGCAATTAAAACCAGCTCCGGAAAGTTTTCTAAATACTCCCTAATCAGCTTACGTCCCGCTTCTTCATCGTCAGCAATGATGACCTTTTTCATATTGAGAATTTAACTTTTAATCCTCGTGGGGAATTGTCTAAGAGTTCTAACTGACTCTCATATAGTTTTTGCAAGCGAAGTTTTGTGTTGTTTAATCCGACGCCTTTTTCGAAAATAAATCGCTTGTCTTTAATCCCTACTCCGGTATCAGAAATTTCAAACTTAAGTTTTTCTCCTTCTTTAAAAATCGATATACTTATAATACCTCCTTCTATTAAACTCGATAGTCCGTGTTTTACAGAGTTTTCCACCAAAGGTTGCAATAACATCGGGGGTATGGGCTCTTCCATAAGATCCTCGGCGACATCTATATTGATCTCAAGACGATCTTCAAATCTTGCTTTCTCTAATTCCAGGTATTTTTTAACAAAGCTCAATTCTTCTTTCAAGGGTACTAATTCTTGTTGTGAGGCTTGCAATTGATAGCGGAACAAGTCTGAAAGGCGTGCGATCATCTCTCTTGTATTTTCATTTTCCGCAGGAAGTGAGGCGTTGATTGTATTGAAGATATTGTATAAAAAATGAGGGTTTAATTGGGCCTTAATCGCCGCTAATTCACTTTTTAAAGCTGCTTGCCTCAATTCGCCTTCTAAAATTAGTTTTCTTTTATTTTCCCTGTAGTGTTCGTAAGCGAACAGGATACCAAATTGGATAAAGAAAAACAGGCCCGGAATATAGAGATCCCAAATCATTCCTGTTCCCCGTAGTCTACCCCATTCCATGAGGTCACTTATGCTGTAGTGAATGGTTCTGATCAGATAGATTACAAAAGGAAGAAGTACTAAGAGTACAAGTATTCTTAAGAACAGTTCTTTCTTCTTTAAGATCCTGAAGATTAAAACCCAGAGTACAAAGGAACCCACCATAAACAAAGCGTATTGCATCCCCGCCGAACGCCAGTAATCGGCAAGGTCGAAAATACCCAACCACCCCCTGTCCAAAAATGCTCCCTGATTAATGTAAAGGGCTAAATGATACAGAGCTGAAAAGGCAAAGTAAAAAAGAAAGGCGGCCAGAATTTCTACAGCCTTAATATTCCAGAAAAGATATTTATTCAACATACTATAATATTGTTAATTCCAAGGTAAGCAGATCACAGGGTTAAAAAAAATCGATTTCGTTGAACTGTCCTATACAGAGTTAGATGGTCCTTTCCATTAAACTGCCTATAGGGCGGTTCGTCAGGTTGTACTTTCTACATGGACAGAGATACAGGATATTTGATCATCTTTTAAAATCGCTTATTATGAGATTATTCTTTTTTATTCTACTATTCCTGACTTCCTTGGTTCAGTATGGCCAGACGATTAGCGGCCGAGTACAATCTCAAGACAAAGAAGTCCTTCCTTTTGCGGCAGTTACCTTAAATCGCGTACAGGATTCGAGCCTTGTAAAAGCAGTCATCACAAATGAAGATGGAACTTTTGTCATCAGAAACATTCCCGGAAGTGAGTATTTACTGAACATCTCAAATATTGGTTATCTAGACTATCAGCAGACCATCTTGTTTGATGGTAGCTCTTTGGATTTGGGAACCCTGGTCCTGGAGTTTAGTGCTGAAAATCTCGATGAGGTTACGGTTGTAGCCGAAAAGCCAATGGTTCAGGTTTTGGCAGACAAAACGGTCTTTAACGTTCAAAATACCATCAATGCCACGGGGACAAGTGCTTTTGAACTCTTGCGAAAAGCCCCTGGGGTTATTGTCGATAATAACGGCGGAATTATTGTAGAAGGTAAGGCCGGAGTGCAAATCTTTATCGATAACAAGATATCTCTTCTTCAAGGCGAAGATCTCATTAATTATCTCGAGAGTTTGCAGGCTACGGATATTGAAGCCATAGAAATCATTACTCAGCCTTCATCTAAATACGATGCAGCCGGGAATGCGGGGATCATTAACATTAAACTGGTCAAAGACAAAAGCCTGGGGACCAACGGAACCGTAACCGGTGGTATGACAGTCGGGGATTTTGGCCGGTATAATTCAAGTATGAATTTTAATTCGAGGGGAAAGAAAGGAAATTTTTACGGTACTTACAGCAATCGATTTGGGAAGAGCACCAACTTCCTTAATTTGTTGAGAGAACAATCGGGAACCAGCTTCGGAGCACGAACAAACAGCATATACGATCAGAATAGCAATAATGTAAAGCTGGGTTACGACTTCTATGCCACTAAAAAGAGTACGTTCGGCGCTATTTTTGATGGCAATTTCAACAACAGCTATGGGATCAATAATTCAAGAACACCCATCCGGGCTGTTGGGGCCATACAAAATGATAGCGTTTTAATCGCCAATAACCGAACTTCCAATTTGTCTTACAATGTCAACGGAAACCTCAATTACCGCTACGCCGATACGCTTGGAGTAAGCCTAAATGTAGATCTCGACTATGGAAAATACAACAGCGACAGAAATGCCTTTCAACCCAATGTCTATTTCAACGGAAATGAAACACAGGTCATCCGGGAATTGATCACGAGACAGGAGACTCCCATAGATATTGACATTGTGACCTTTAAAACAGACTATGAGCAAAACCTGCTAAACGGTGTCCTGGCTCTGGGCTTTAAATTATCCTATATCAAAACCAATAACACCTTTAACTTTTTCAATATCGTGAATGGACAAGATATATTTGATACTACGCAGAGTAATCAATTTGACTATGAAGAAAGGATCAATGCAGCGTATTTTAATTACAATAAAAAATGGAACAAATGGAATCTGCAACTGGGCCTGAGAATGGAGAATACCATCTCTGATGGGAATCTTGAAAGTGCGCAGGTGAATCAGGATTCACGGGTGAAAAGAAATTATACCAACTTTTTTCCCTCGGGTGGTGTAACTTATCAGGCTTCGCCGAAAAATCAGTTTGCTCTTACGTATAGCAAGCGAATCCAACGACCTAATTACGCCTCTTTAAACCCTTTTGAGTTTAAAATTGACGAACTGAGCAGCAGATTGGGAAATCCCTTTCTACAGCCGCAGTACACGGATAATTTAAAACTATCGCATACGTATAATTACAGGTTAACCACCTCAATAAGTTATAGTTATATTTCTGATTTTTTTGCTCAGGTAACGGTTGCCGACGGGCCGAGCCGTAATTTTCTAACCACTTTAAACGTGGCCGATCAGGAGATTGTCAACTTTGGGGTATCGTACCCTAAGAATATCAAAGACTGGTGGAATGTCTATTTTAGTCTCAACGCCTACGTCAGCAATTACAAAGCTAACAGTCCGGAATTTTTACCGGTAAAACAGGAAACACTTAGTTTTTACATACAGAATACCTTTTCCCTCCCAAAAGGACTGCGTATGGAGGTTTCCGGCTGGTACAGCTCCCCTTCTGTATGGGGAGGAACTTATCAAACTGCCTCTCTGGGTTCATTAAATCTGGCCTTTCAAAAGAAATTCTTTCAGGAGAGGCTCACCGGAAGACTTTCTTTTAATGATATCCTCTATACCATTCCGTGGAGAGGTACTACTCAATTTGGAGATCTTTTTATCGACGGAAGCGGAGGAAGCGACAGTCGGCAAGTAGCATTTAGCCTTACCTATGATTTTGGCAGAAAGGAAATTAAGAAGGCTCGCTCCAGGAAGACCGGCCTTGAAGATGAGAAGGGACGTATCCAGGATTAAATTTAGCCGCTTTCTTCTTGATGGAAAGTGCTCTAAACCAGTAAACTAAAAAAAAGACAACTTTGTATACAGCTGCCAAAAATAGCAGTATCTTTGCCGGCTCAAAACATAAAGATGTCTACTACTAAGAACATTGCGATTATTGCCCACGTTGACCACGGTAAAACTACCTTGGTTGATAAGATTCTCCATTATTGCCAGCTCTTTCGTGAAAATGAAAAAACAGGCGACCTTATCCTTGACAATAACGACCTGGAAAGGGAAAGAGGAATCACCATCGTTTCAAAAAATGTGTCCGTCACTTATAAGGATACGAAGATCAATATTATCGACACCCCTGGTCACGCCGATTTTGGCGGCGAAGTAGAAAGGGTGCTGAACATGGCAGACGGCGTTTTGTTACTGGTAGATGCCTTTGAAGGTCCTATGCCACAAACCCGCTTTGTCTTGCAAAAGGCCTTAAACTTAGGGTTAAAACCCTGTGTGGTGATCAATAAGGTGGATAAGGAAAACTGTACTCCTGAAGAAGTTCATGAAAAGGTTTTCGACCTGATGTACGAATTGGGCGCTGAAGAATGGCAGCTCGATTTTCCGGTAGTTTATGGTTCTGCCAAGCACAATTGGATGAGTGAGGATTGGAAAAAACCAACAGAAACCATCGAGCCTTTGTTAGAAATGGTTCTGGAGCATATCCCCAGCTTTAAACCGGAACAGGGTAATACCCAAATGTTGATTACTTCCTTAGATTACTCTTCTTTTACAGGACGAATCGCCATCGGGAGATTACAAAGAGGCAGTTTAAAAGAAGGACAGTCTATTATTTTGGTAAAAAGGGATGGTAGCAAGGTTAAATCCAAGATCAAGGAGCTGTATACCTTTGAAGGCCTCGGCAAGATTAAGGTAAAAGAAGTGGCTACGGGTGATATTTGTGCCTTGGTCGGACTCGAAGGCTTTGACATTGGAGATACTGTAGCTGATGCTGAAGATCCGCAGGGATTGAAGACCATAGCGATTGATGAGCCCACCATGAGCATGTTATTTACCATCAATGACAGTCCGTTTTTTGGGCAGGATGGGAAATTTGTTACGTCCAGACACATTAAGGAACGCCTGGAAAAGGAGTTAGAGAAAAACCTGGCTCTAAGAGTGGAAGAAACCGATAGTGCTGATAAATTTATGGTTTTTGGACGAGGGGTTCTTCACCTTTCTGTTTTGATTGAAACCATGAGGAGAGAGGGCTATGAAGTACAGATAGGGCAGCCGCAGGTAATAATCAGAGAGTTTGACGGAGTTAAATGTGAACCCGTTGAGCAACTGACCATCGACCTTCCTGAAAGTGTTTCAGGAAAAGCTGTGGAAATGGTCTCTATCCGGAAGGGAGAGATGATAGGAATGGAAGCCAAAGGAGAGCGAATGGTTTGTGAATTCTTAATTCCATCAAGAGGAATCATTGGTTTGAGGAATCAATTATTAACGGCAACTGCAGGAGAAGCTATTATGACGCATCGCTTTATGGAGTATCAGCCTATGAAAGGCGATATTCCTCAAAGGCAGAACGGTTCTTTAGTATCCATGGAAAACGGAAAGGCGATTCCTTACTCTATAGATAAATTACAAGAGAGAGGACGATTCTTTATTGACCCGGGGGAAGATATTTACGAAGGCCAGGTGATTGGTGAGAACTCCAGGGGCGATGATATGACCATCAATGTGACAAAAACCAAGAAGTTGTCCAATGTTCGTTCTGCGGGAGCAGATGACAAGGCCAAGATCGTGCCTGCGATCAAATTTTCGCTTGAAGAGGCCCTTGAGTATATCCAGAAGGATGAATACGTAGAGGTGACGCCAAAACACATTCGTTTGCGGAAGATCTATTTAAAAGAGGTGGATAGGAAAAGAAATAAAATAAATTAAAAAAGAAGCGCCGAAAGGCGCTTTTTTTATTCTTAATCCAAAGTAATGGGATGGTGCATAGCCGCAGCGGCCGCGCCAATGATCCCAGCGTGGTTTTGGAGTCCGGCCGGAATAACCGGAGTTTCTATGGTTATACAATCCTTGTATTCATCGAAATCTTTTGATGTTCCCCCGCCTAAAATGATCAGATCGGGAGATACAATTACTTCCACATACTCGAGGAAAATATTAAATCGTTTCCCCCATTCCTCATAGGATAGGCCCTCTTTTTCTTTGGCGGATGCGGCAGCCCATTTTTCAATTTTATCGAATTCCTTGTAAGGAATCTGTCCTAATTCGAAATTGGGGATGAGTTCGCCATCCCAGAAGACACCACTTCCCAGGCCGGTACCGATAGTGATCATGACAACAAATCCTTTACGCCCTTGACCAACTCCGTAATTCATAGTGGCATATCCAGCGGCATCGGCATCGTTGATTACGGTCACCGGTAGTCCTGTAGCCTCGCTGAATAGTTCTTTCACATTAACATTTACCCATTTTTTATGGAGGTTTCCTCTAGATTTGCATACGCCATGTCTCAAGGTGGTAGGGAAACCACAACCAATAGGTCCCGAATAATCGAAATGATCAACTATTTCCTTAAAAACTTTAGCCATTGGCTTGGGTTTGCGTGATTCCGGTGTGGGAATACGGAATCTTTCTGTCAATTTTTCACCTGTGATAGTATCAACCAGGGCTCCTTTCATTCCCGATCCTCCTATGTCAATTCCCAGTACAGTCATTTGATTTTTATAGTAAAGGCGAAGTCCGCCTGGTTAGTCGGCCGTAAAAGTAACAAAAAACTAAGAGATGTAATGTGGGCAAAATCGATCACAGTCTGCCTTGATTTTTTAGATAATCAAAAACCAATTGTGCGACTTTCGAAACTTTTTCTCTTTCGTTATAATCTAGCCATTGCATTTCAGCAATCTCCGAATCGGGTTGCAGTGTTCCCGTGTAGGACGATTCGTAACAGCGCATGCGAACTAATATCCCCGCCGGCATACTGTCTGCTTGTGCCTCGAAGTTTTCTAAAAAGGTAAAACTGCCCGTGTCTAGTTTTACCTGCAATTCTTCCCGGATTTCCCTGCTGAGGGCCATCACGTCTGATTCTCCTTTTTCTCTTTTCCCCCCGGGAATATAGAACAATTCCTTCCCTTGACTCCTGACACATAAAATGCGTTTATTTTCTACCCGTACCCAGGCTAACTTATCAATGATCCTGGGAGAGGGTTCAACATAGTAGTCAATAGAATTAAGGGAGTGATTGGGGTCGATGGCATCCAGAAAACTATCTATACCTCGGCCGAAACCTGTGAGCATACCCAGTTTCTTGTTTCTTCCCAGAGCACTTGAAATGGTCTCATCCCTATTTCCAAAAGGATAGCCTCCTTTTCTGATCCACAATAGATTCAGTAAATGCTGCATCAGCACATTTCCCAATTGGTCAATTGAAATAGCAATTTTCAGCAAATATTCGCCCAATCCGGTAATACCACCTTTAAACAAACTGTGAAGTATTCCATAGAGGAAGCCAATTGGACCTGTAATGACTAATAAAATCAAAGAAATAATAAAGAGTAATACGCCGATGAGGGGATTCGACTTTTTATCGGGAGCTGAGGTTTTTACTTTCCGTATCAAGAGGCGTACTGGTAAATATTAGGTCTTATTCACACAATTTGTCGAGGCTGAACCCAATACCAGATCATAAAGAGCAGGGTAAGACCGAACAAGACGATTCCGAGACCATAGAATAATTGCGCCAGGGAAAAGTAGTCCAAAAATGGTAGAAGAACAAGCGGGGAAAGAAACTGTCCAAAAAACCAAAATGTGGTCAGTCGACCAATTTCCTGTCCCCGGATTTCCTGCGGAGCCAATTGCATCACCCAAACATTGGCATTTGGGATCATAAGTCCCATACCCAAACCAGCCAGAAGCATTCCCAAAAGTACCATTGCAAAGGAATTTCCGAAAGCGATGGCAATAAACGCCAATGCCATCAGGAAGTATCCCAATCCAAAGATTTGCCGGAAACCCAGCAAGTCCTTAATCCTGCTATAGGAAAAAGAGGAAACTGCAGAAAACAAAGTGCTGGAGGCGATGGCCAGCCCGATCATTGTGTTTTTTTCTACCCCGATTGATTTCAGATAGAAGGGAATTTGAACAGGGATGATAAAAAAGATGATCCACATTAGCATGACATTGCCAAAAATCAGCCAGATGATCCCCGGAGATTTAATCTTGCTTTTTTCTTTGGGTCGACTAATCCTTTGGGGTTCCTTTAGAAAAAGAAATGCCGGAGGGAGTATCAGCAGGGAAAATAGGTACAACAAAAAAGGTACGCGCCAGTCGATGTCGGCAAGAATACCTCCAAGCGTAATAAAGAGAATACCACCAAGGGACATCACAGCGATTTGCAGACCGGCAAATTTTTGTCGGGCCTTGCCTTGATAATAATCCGCTACGAGTGTAGTAACTATGGTCATGGAAATTCCCACCGAAATACCGAGCAGAGCTCTGCCGGCGAGTATAGCGTAGAGATTGTTAAGCCAATACCCCGAAGTGCCGCCAATGGCATAAAGGACCAAAGCAATCCCCAATAGTTTTAATCTGCCGGTCTTATCAATGATGATACCGGCTGCAATGGCACTGAGGGCAATAAAAAGCCCGGGAAATGACAGAGATAATTTTACCAGTGCTACGTGGTTGGGGACATCGGTAAAAGTCGTAGTCATGTCTGGAAGGGAGGCCGAAATGGTGATCATCGACATAATGGTAAGACTACTTACCAATAACAAAGTAGCTTTTACCTGCCAGGTTTCTGAATTCATATAGGGAATTTCAAAATGGATACCTCAAAGTACCGGCTATTGATTTTAAAATAAAATTGCTGCTTTCATCCATCAGGCCATTTCACCCTTCATCAACTTTGGAAGCATTTCTTTAAAGTTTTCCTTCTTGTTTAAATGAGGTAGTGTGTCGGCAGGTTCTTCAACTCCCAGGAATTTGCACAAGGGTGCCCAGCCATCTCGTACATCGTAGACCAGTAATTTTTCCTCAGGGACGAATCTTTTAACCTCTGCCAAATGCTCCTCCCATACCTTTTTAGCCTGCGCTTTATCTTCAAAATTGCCACTCAATTCTCCTGCAAAAAAGGTCTTTTTAAAGAATTTGATACATTTTACAACATTCCTCGCTCTGGCACTAAAGAGCAGTTTCCCCATCATTTTAATTTTCTCTCCCGGAGTTTGAGGGCCTGCGCGGTAAACCGTGCTGTCTACACTTTTATACCAGGCCTCAAAATCCCTCACGGTAAGGATCACCTTAGCATCCGGATAGCGTTTCATATGTTCTTTGTACCAGGGATAACCCGGAAAATCCACCGTGGCATCATAACCTTTGTAAAGACCTTCCCAATCGGTGTCTCCTGTTTCAGAAAGTGTTTTCCAATAGTGAAGGTTATGAGGGTTTACAAGCAGTTCTTTCATGTGATACACACGATTAAAACCTAGCATTTCTAATGATCTCTTGAGTGTTGTGGTTCCCGTTCTAGGAAATCCGGCTCCTATAATTTTAATTGACATTTTTTATGGTTTTAGGTTGATTTATTACTGAGTGGTTTCTCCGGGAGGCGGAGGCATTTTAAAGATAAACGGATCTGGTTGAGGGCTTATGGGCTCTAATTTTTTACCTTTAAAGGCCTCGTAATCCTCAGGGTATAAAGTACCTCTAAAAATCCCATATATAAAAGGTCCGGTGGGTTGTGCTTGAGATCCATCAGGTAATCTGTAGTCGTACACATAGGGATTCCAATATTCCCAGACGAGTTTGCCAATCTCATCAACTTCTATAAATCTACCCTGCTTGCCCTGTGTGATAAATGTATGTCCGTTTTTTAGCCGATGGGCCCCTGAAATAAAGGAGGAATACAGAGAATATTTATCCGGGGCAGTGTATGTCCAGTCGGGTGTTTTTGGTCCGAATACTCCATTCTCATTCGGCTCGTAAGTTGCGTTCTCTGAGAGGGGTATGGCCCATTCATGAACCGCTGAATAATTACCTACATCTCCGACGGAAACATTTAATTCGGGCGAGGGATTTCCTGCCAGTGCTGCCCACATGTTGGGAAGCTTGTTATCCGGATGAGGAATGTCGTTGTTGTAGACCATTAGATTCCCTTCTCCAGGGTATCCTTTGGGAATCCATTTACTGTCGTGTTGTCCATGAAGCATCTGATCTTCTTTGGTTCCCTTGCCGTAATTGGCAGGATTCCCCCAGCGATAGAGGAGTTCTCCTCCTAATCCGGAATTACCCCCTGAAGCAGTTCGGGCTTCTTCGGTGCTGGTACTGTGATCAATCACAAAGATTTCCCCATAGCCCGGTATACTGATGACAATCTGATCGAGTTCCGCATTATACGAGACGGCATTTGTATGAGTGATATCCGAACCCTGGTTGTCTACGGTCGCATTGGAGGTTATAAACCCCATTTTTTTCATCTGATCAAGCCTTTCCTGTGTCATTGTGGGACCGGCCTCTTCGCTGGCTATATTGATGTTTATTTTTCTGGGATGTTCTGCGACAACACCGTAATTTTCTTTTTCAGGATCGAATTCCTGAACGAGGTGATCTTGCATTCTCCATTCCCAGACGATATTACCTCCCTTGGGCTTTACAGGTTCAATCTCAATAATCTTATCGAGCCATATTCCTGCTTTGGGAATATGTTGAGGATCCATGCCTGCGGCCTCAGCTTCTTCGGCACTTAAAGCATCATAGGAAATCGCGAGGATATTGCCGTTGGGCATTATTTCAATATCGTGATGAGTGAGGTACGTTTCACTGTAGTACTCAAAATCCCATAGAAGATTCCCCTCCCAGTCGTACTCCATTATTCTCCCCGATTGGCCCCCGGCAGCAAAAGTTGGGAAATTTTCATCGCGCTCCATCCGGATGAGATTTCCATTGGGCTGAAGATAAGAGTTCATGGAATTGAGGTCGGAATTCCAGCTGTGTACTACCTCTCCGTTTTTGTTGATCAAAAAGGTTTTTGTGCCGCTCGATGGTTCAAAAAGTACATACCCTTCTGTATCCGCTTCCGAATTGTAAATCAGGCCCCTTTTAGCCATGACTCCCGTCATACTTCGGGTGTCATCGGGTTGCCATACTTTCACTTCCTCAACGGCTATCTCAGCCTTTTGAGGTGTGTCGGTTTTACATGAAATTAAGAGTAACAGGAATAAGGGAAAGGCAAAGGCTTTCAGTTTCATAATGAGTTAGGTTGGTTGTAATCTGAAAGATACACTTTTTTCCTTTCGGAAATAGAATTAAATCAAACCTTCTAAACGGCTTTCTGAACCACTTCAAAAACCTTATTTCCGTCACATTTAAGTGTCTTGAAAGGATATTTCAGGATCAGGGCGTAATCATGGGTAGCCATAAGGATGGTACGGCCTGTTTTATTGATTTCCTGCAATACTTTCATTACCTCCACACTGGTCTGAGGATCGAGATTCCCTGTGGGTTCATCTGCGAGAATAAGTTCGGGATCATTGAGTAGGGCTCTGGCAATAGCTATCCGTTGCTGTTCGCCCCCGGAAAGTTCATGAGGAAACTTAAATCCCTTTGTCTTCATACCCACTTTTTCGAGTACTTCCTCAATTTTGGCATTCATTTTGGCCGTGTCTTTCCATCCGGTAGCCCTGAGAACAAAAAGGAGGTTTTTGTGTATGTTTCTGTCCGGTAAAAGCTTAAAATCCTGGAATACCACGCCTAGTTTTCTCCTCAGGAAGGGAATGTTCTTTTCTTCAAGGGTTTTAAGATTGAATCCCACCACCCTGCCGTGCCCCTGCTTCAAAGGGAGATCGGCGTAGAGGGTCTTCATAAAGCTGCTCTTTCCACTTCCCGTTTTACCGATGAGGTAGACAAATTCGCCTTTCTTTACCTCGAGATTGATATCATTTAAGACCAAATTCTCTTTTTGGTAAACAGCAACTTCTTTTAAGCTCAATATGGGCTCTTCCATTGATTTTTTGTTGATATAAAAGTAATAAGTTCTGCAGGATAAAAAGTACGAGCCTCGCAAAAATCTTTTTCTTTGACCGGTTTATACTGCAAATCAATATTTCCCGTTACTAAGACAAATACGGTAATTCTCACGAGTTCTAGAACACTATGTTAAAGAAAAAGACCGCTTTTACCCTCATGGCCCTTGGCCTGTTCTCAATGGCAATTGCTCAAGAATCTGTTATCTATACCCACGAAGACAGTGAGTACAATCAAGCTCTGCAACTTTATAATAACAGTCAGTACCAGGCAGCCCAAACGCTTTTTGAGAAGGTAAAAGCAAGTACAGAAAACGAGGAAACTAAGGCAAACAGTGCCTATTACGCTGCTAATGCTGCCGTACGCCTCAACCAGATTGGTGCAGACCGATTAATGGAAGATTTTGTGGAAAATCATCCTACATCCACAAAAAGGGATGCTGCATTTTTAGACGTGGCCGATTATTATTTTGAAAATGGAAAATATCCCTACGCTCTCAAATGGTATAAAAAAGTAGAGCCGTATACTGTCCCAAAAAAAGACCGGGAACGATTTAACTTCAATTTGGGGTATTCTCTCTATTCCGCAAAAAAGCCTGAGGAGGCCAAGACCTATTTCAACAGCGTGTCTAATTCTATGGAATACGGTTCACAAGCCAAGTATTATCTCGGTTTTATTGCCTACCAGCAAGACGATTACGAAGGGGCAAGCGAAAGGTTTGATCAGATTACAGACCAGGAATTGCTCGATGAAAACCTCTCCTATTTTCAGGCAGACCTGAACTTTAAGCTCGGTAATTTTGAAGAAGCTATTGCTTTGGGAAAAAAGCAGCTACCAAATTCGGACAGGCAGGAAATTTCCGAACTCAACAAAATCATAGGCGAAAGTTATTTTAACCTGAAGCAATACAATGAGGCCATTCCCTATCTCGAAGCTTATCGCGGAAAGCGTGGAAAATGGAACAATACAGATTATTATCAGTTAGGGTATTGCTATTACCAACAACAAGACTACGCCAATGCCATCCTTCAATTTAACAACATCATTGGAGGTCAGAACAGTGTGGCCCAGAATGCGTATTACCATCTGGCTGAATGCTATCTGAAACTAGACAAGAAGCAGGAAGCACTCAATGCCTTTAGGAATGCGTCACAAATGGATTTCTCTGCCGAAATAGAAAAAGACGCCCTTCTCAATTACGCCCGTCTGAGCTATGAGATTGGCAATGCCTATGAGCCGGTTACTCAGGTGCTTTCCACGTACCTCGATCGATATCCCAAAGACACTTATGTTCCTGAAATTCAGGAATTGCTTGTGGATTCCTATCTGACCTCGAGAAATTTTAAGGGGGCATTGGAATTGCTGGAAAAGAACAGGAATTACGCAAATAAAACGACCTACCAGAAAGTAGCTTTTTTCAGGGGGATGGAGTTATTCCTCGAAGGAGATTATGCCGAAACAGTCGATGTCTTAGACAGGGCCATAAAAAGCGATGCTGACGCATTATTTACAGCCAGGGCCAGATATTGGAAAGCTGAAGCTAGCTTTTTACTCAATCGTTTTGATGAAGCTCTTGTAGAATACATCCGTTTTCAGCAAAGTCAGCTAGCCTCAAGTACCGCAGAATACAAGGACCTGGACTACAATTTGGGATATACCTATTTCAAGCTAAAGGATTACAATTCGGCCATCCCGTATTTTGGAAGATATAAGTCGGGCACAGCAGCAAAGGAAAAGGTTGATGATGCTCTGGTACGGCTTGGCGACTGCTATTTTGCGACCAGTAAATACGACAGGGCTATTGATGCATATGCCGACTATATTGTCGGCAACGGAAGGGAAAAAGACTATGCAGCCTTCCAAAAAGCAGTCAGTTATGGGTTTACAGGTAGAAATTCGACCAAATTAGCAGAGCTCAATTCGTTTATTACAACCTATCCCGCTTCCACCTTAAAAGACGACGTTCTTTTTGAACTTGGAAACTCCTATATACGTGAAAATAGGGAGCAGGAAGGCCTGAGGGCTTATGCAGATTTGGTGAGCTCATACAGCGGCAGCAAATTGGTACCCCAGGCACTTCTCAGACAGGGATTAGTACATTACAACGCTAACCGCAACCAGGAGGCCTTAACTAAATTCAGTTCTGTTGTAGATAAATACCCAAATTCACAGGAGGCAATTCAGGCGGTAAATACAGCGAAGCTTGTATACATGGATATGGGCCGTGTAAATGAATACGCAGCCTGGGTAAGAAATCTCGATTTTGTTGAAGTTTCAGACGCAGAATTGGATAACGCCACCTTTGAATCTGCGGAAAAACAAGACATTGAAGGAAGGACAGCCGCTGCAATTCGCGGTTATGAGACTTACATTTCAGATTTTCCTTCCGGCCTGCATATTGTCGATGCCCATTTTAAGCTGGCACAACTGTACTTTTCTGAGGGAAACCAGGAGAAAGCATTGACTTCCTTTACCTATGTGGCAGACCGGGGAGGAAGCGAGTATTACGAACAGGCATTAACTCGGGTTTGTGAACTCTTATTGGCCAAAGAAGACGTGGCTGCAGCTATGGAATATTTGAGTAGGTTGGAGGAATCCGCTGATATAACGCAGAACAGAACATATGCCAGGCAGAATCTGATGAAGGGATATTACGAGCAAAAGAATTACGGAAAAACACTGGAGTACGCAGAAAAGGTATTGAATTCAGAAGGAATTGACGACCGTATCAAGAGCGATGCAAACATTATGATTGCCAGATCGGCCATGAGTACATCTGATGAAATTACTGCGGAAGAGGCCTACGGAAAAGTCCTGAAGATCGCCTCCGGATCATTGGCTGCCGAAGCCCTGTATTTCGACGCCTATTTTAAACAGAAAAAGGGAGCCTTAGAAAAGAGCAATATTTCAGTTCAGAAATTGGCCAGAGAATATGCCATTTACAAAGAATGGGGAGGGAAGGGGTTAATTGTAATGGCCCAGAATTTCTACGCTTTAGGGGATGCTTTTCAGGCAACATATATTTTGGAGAGCGTAATCTCGAATTTCAGTCAGTTCCCTGAGATAGAATCAAAGGCCAGGCAGGAACTGGCGCTTATTAAGTCTAAAGAGGCCGAAAAAAATGCATCAGTTGATACAGGGGAGAATTAAACAAAGTACAGGTCGTATGTCAAGGAATTTAATCATTGTATTGTGTTTTCTTTTATGCTTTGGCCTGAGTATTTCAGCTCAGGAAAAGGATCTGGGAACGGAGACGGTTACGGTAGTAAAACCCTATTCTCCAACGGTTTCTGACGCCTTTAAGATCAAATCGGTGCCTCTTCTCAACGATTCTGTAATCCAATCCAAAAAGCAAATCAAATACAGTATTTTTTCGGTCCCTGTGGCTTCCACCTTCGTTCCCGCCAAGGGAAAAGCTGCCACTGTACAAAAGGCTGCTCCTGAAAAATTATTCAATTCTTCGGTTTCCATGGGCTTGGGAAATTTTAATAATGCCCTTTTGGATGTTTACACCAGCAGGGATATCGACAGGGGGAATCAGCGGATCGATGTAGGCGTCAACCATTTCTCTTCTAGAGGAGATCTCGATTTTACTCCTCTTGATACCGATTTCTACAATACGGACATAGATGCTGCATACTCCAATAGGAGTCGCGATGGTGATTGGGGTATTTCCCTTGGGGCGCAACACAAACTTTACAACTGGTACGGCCTTCCTGAAGGGGTATTCGATGAGGCAGTGATCGCGGGGATTGATGAGCAACAACAGTATTTCGGGGCGGAATTAGGAGCACAGTTCCAACAGGAAAATGCAGTTTTAAGTCAGGGAGGGATTAGCTTTAAAAGATTCTGGGATGAGGTCGAATCCGGTGAGAATAGAGCTATTCTTACAACAGTACTCGATTTTCCCTTGAGTCAGGAATCCTTTGCACTAGGCCTCAAAGCAGACTACGTGAGTGGGGAGTTTGCCAATGCCGATGTGAACAATACTGCAAATACACAAGGTATTTCGTATTCTCAATTTCAGGTCGGACTCAACCCCAGTATTCTAATTGAGAAGGATGAACTGAGTATCAGGCTGGGGGCAAACCTCGTTTATGGGATGGATATGGAGAACAGTGAAGGGAATTTCTACATCTACCCTCAGGTGACGGCTTCGTATAAGCTACTGGATGAGATTGTGATTGTATACGGTGGGGTGAGCGGACAATTAGATCAGAATTCCTATGCTGATTTTGTCAACGAGAACCCATTTGTATCTCCTACTTTGCTTATTCAGCCTACAGACCAACAATACAATGCTGAACTAGGATTTAAGGGGCAGCTATTTCCTAATCTCAGTTATAACGTCAGGGGATCATACAAAGCTGAAAATCGCAAGCCGCTTTTTAAGTTAAATCCACAAAATGATTTTAGGGATGATGAAAAGGGCTATACCTACGGCAACTCTTTTGAATTGTTTTATGACGATGTAAAAACTCTTGGGATTTTTGGGGAACTCAATCTCGATATCAGTCGGAATTTCAGCCTGGGGATCAATGCCTCGGTTTCTGAGTACGATACAGAAACAGACAATCCGGCATGGAATTTACCTAATTTGAAAGGATCACTGTTTATGGACTATCAGATAGATGAACACTGGTTTATGGGGGCAAATCTTTTTTATGTGGGTGAAAGGGAAGATCTCAGTTCTGTGGTTATTCCCAATGCACAGCCTTCTGAATACCCGGCAAGTGTCCTTACGCTGAATGCCTATTTTGATGCCAATGCGCATCTGGGTTACCGACTCAGTAATCAGCTTTCCATTTATGCAAAAGCGAGTAATCTTGCTAATAATGACTATCAGCGATGGGCTAATTTCAGGGTTCAGAGCTTGCAAATCCTGGCAGGAGTCACCTATAAATTTGATTTCTAGATCTTTAAGAAACAAGAATTCAGGTGAATTGTTCGTTCTTAAATTCGTGATATAGCCCTAATTCTAATCCTTTTAACGAAGGGTGCAGGTCTGTGGCTGTTTAAAATGCCGGCTTTTCCTAAATTTATAGATAGGTAACCGGAATGATTTCGAATGCGGAAGTACAGATACTTATCGAGTTTATATATAATCTTTCTCAGTCTCTGCATGTGCAGCGCTCAGAACCTCGTAGTTAATCCCAGTTTTGAAGAACACACTTCCTGCCCCAAAAAGCTAGGGAATTTTAATTCAGATGTGGTGGGGTGGAACACCCCCTCCCTGGGCTCCACAGATTATTTTCACGCTTGCAGTGAAGCGATGGGAACACCAAAAAATTTCAATGGCACTCAGATTGCTGATTTTGGTGAGGGTTATGCCGGATTTTATCTGTACGCTCCTAATGACTACAGGGAGTATATGCAGGCAAAACTGACAGCATCCTTAATGAAGGACGAAGTGTACGAACTGAGTTTCTTTGTGAGTTTGGCAGAGCGGTCCGACTTTGCTGTAAATCAATTTGGGGTGGTCTTTTCAGAGAAGCCATTGAGCTTCGAGATTAAAAAGGAAATGTCCAAAAGGCATCTGTACTCCGATGTTGATAATGAATTTACATACCAGGAAATAGGATATTCCCATTTTGCGAATGACAAAAAAAAGTGGATGTTGGTCTCCACTACTTACACGGCAAAAGGAAATGAAGAGTACATGACGCTTGGGAATTTTAAAAACAATGCGCGAACTCGAAAATTCCTAATCAAAAAAGGAGCCAAACAAGGGGCGTATTACTATGTGGATATGGTTTCCCTGATCTCGAAGAATTCTCAGTTGGCGGGAGCTGTTACTCCTGATATTGCAAAAGATGGACCCCCAAGTCTCAATACACCACATCTCTTTCAGCACGTTTTATTCGACTTTGATAAATATCTACTTTTGGATTCGGCGAAAGCCTACTTAAAAGAAACCTATGCGTTTCTTGTTGAGGATCCCAGTCTAAACATCATTATTCATGGTCATACCGATGATATTGGCCTCGCTTCCTACAATATGAAGTTATCAGGAAATCGGTGTAAAGCTGTAGTGGACTATTTTACAGAACTTGGGCTTTCTCATGAGCGTATCTCCTGGAAAGGGCACGGCGGAAACCTGCCTGTTGCCGACAATGCCACCGCTGAAGGGAGACAGCAAAACAGACGAGTGGAATTCATCCTTACCAAGATGGAGTGAGGGTAGGCATGTTTGTCTATCTGAAGATGGCATATTTTGACTTTACGCATGCTAGTTGTGCGGGCAGATGTTATTTTACTTATTAATTACCACAGAATGCCGACCTTTACAAAAAACAATATATGGATCTCAATTTAGCCGTATTAATAGACGGGGATAACATTCCCTCAGCCTATGTAAAGGAAATGATGGAGGAGATTGCGAAATACGGCAATCCTACTATTAAGAGGATTTACGGCGACTGGACCAACCCGCGTCTGGGTAAATGGAAGAATGTTTTGCTGGAGAATGCCATAACACCCATTCAGCAGTACGGGTATACAGCAGGAAAAAATGCCACAGATTCGGCAATGATCATCGATGCTATGGATATTTTGTATTCCGGGAAGGTCAATGGTTTTTGTTTGGTGAGCAGCGATAGCGATTTTACCCGTTTGGCCACCCGACTAAGAGAGGCGGGAATGTTGGTTTTTGGGATAGGAGAGAAAAAAACACCCAATCCGTTTATAGTGGCCTGTGATAAATTTATCTACATAGAGATCCTGAAAAAACAATCAGAGGAGAACACGGTCGACACCGAAGGGAGCAAGCCCGGAAGAAAGAGTGGTGTAGACAAAATCACTCGCAAAGACATTCAGCTTATCATGGATACGGTTGACGATGTGGCCGACGATGACGGTTGGGCTTTTCTTGGGGATGTTGGGAGTCTGCTGCAGAAAAAACAACCCAATTTTGATTCGAGGAATTACGGTTATCAGAAACTCACTCCGCTGATCAGTGCCTTGGGTGAATTCGAAATAGAGCGACGTGAAGATGCCAAAGGGAGAAAGAAACTGATCTATGTGAAGATCAAAGAGAACAAAGGCAAAAGCTCCAGAAAATAGCCCGGGAATAAAACTTCACTTTCCGATTTGCTGGATTTCACTATTTTTGGTCAGCTTTCAAAAAATGTGGGCCCGGCCCCACTTCAAAAAATCCTAAAATGAAAAAAATACTTTTCTTCACCTGCATTGCATTTTTATTTGCTTGTGAAACTACCGAACAGGCAGACTTACTACTCATAAATGCTCAAGTATATACCGTAAATGACTCATTTGATACAGCTGAGGCCCTCGCAGTAAGCGGAGGTAAAATCATAGCCGTTGGAACTACTGATGAAATTCAGAAAAAGTACAAAGCCGATGAGGTCATCGATGCCGAAGGTAAAACAGTTGTTCCCGGACTGATAGATGCCCATTGCCATTTCTATGGTCTTGGTCTCAATCAATTGAAGGTAGATCTGGTAGGCACTGGCAGTTTTGAAGAAGTCTTAGAGCGAGTAAAGAATTTTCAGGAGCAGAACCCGTCCAATTTTATTCAGGGCAGGGGATGGGATCAAAACGACTGGGAAGTAAAGGAATTTCCTACTAAAGAAGAACTGGATGCCTTATTCCCGGATACTCCTGTGGCTCTCGAGAGGGTAGATGGGCACGCGTATTTGGTTAATCAAAAGGCACTCGATCTCGCGGGAATAAGTGAAACAACCGAAGTTGAGGGTGGCGAGATTATTAAGCGTAATGGGGAGATAACCGGGGTGCTGGTAGACAATCCAATGGCAATGATAGATAAAATTGCTCCTCCGCCTACCCTAGAAATGAATATTAAGGCCTTGAAAGATGCAGAAGATATTTGCTTGGATTATGGCCTTACCACGGTAAACGATGCCGGTCTGAACCGAGAAACCATAGAACTCATAGACAGCCTGCAACAAAATGGAGATCTTTCCATAAGGGTATATGCAATGGTTAGTAATTCTCCGGATGATGTGAATTATTTCCTGGACAAAGGAATTGTGAAAACAGATCGCCTCAATGTGAGATCTGTAAAGGTATATGGCGATGGGGCCCTGGGGTCAAGGGGTGCTGCATTGCGACAGCCCTATTCAGATCAGCCGGGTCATTTTGGAGCCATGGTTACACCGATAGCGGATATTGAAGCCCTGGCCGTGCAGATAGCTGCATCAGATTATCAAATGAATACACATGCTATTGGAGATTCTGCAAATATCGCGGTCTTGCGTGCCTACAAAAAGGCATTGGAAGGCAAGGAAGACCGACGATGGAAAATTGAACACGCCCAGGTAATATCTACAGAAGATTTCGATTATTTTGAGGAAGGTATCATCCCTTCAATTCAGCCTACCCACGCTACAAGTGATATGTACTGGGCCGAAGACAGATTAGGACCAAACAGGGTAAAGGGAGCCTACGCTTTTAAAACACTCTTAGACAAGGCAGGTACGGTGGCCCTGGGGACCGATTTCCCAGTGGAACAGGTGAGTCCGTTCCTCACATTTTACGCGGCAGTAGCCAGAAAAGATACAGCCGGATACCCCGAAGGAGGCTTTCAAATGAAAGATGCCTTATCCAGAGAGGAGACACTAAAAGGAATGACCCTGTGGGCGGCGTATTCAAATTTTGAGGAAGACGAAAAAGGTAGTTTGGAAGTGGGTAAGGTTGCAGATTTTGTGATCTTAAGTGATGACATTATGAGTGTACCGTCGGAGGCTATTCCAAATTTGGAAGCGGAACAAGTTTTTGTCAATGGAGTAAAAAAGAAATAAAGGAGCATAAAAAAAGCCGAAGTGTTAGCTTCGGCTTTTGCAATTCTTTATTTTAACTTACATCACGAAAGAAATCGGGACCGCAACTCGGGTGGTTCCCCAACCCATAATTAGGTGCACTCCGTTATCAACTTCCTTAAAGGTCATTGAAAATGCTTCCAATGAATCCGATCCTGAAGAAACCATTCCTTTTACTCTGGCAACATCTCCGGATTCATCGTAGAAATACGATCCCCACTGATTTAAATTTTTATTGAGTATCACAGTCCACCCGTCTTCACCAGGAATAGTAAAAAGGGAATAAGTACCTGCATCAACTTTTTCTCCGCCTATAGTAGCGCCTTTATAAAAAGTAATTTCGGCTGCTTCATTAGCGCCTGTTCTCCAAACTTTTCCGGCAGGAGCGAGATCACTGATAGATCGGTCTTTAAGTTGGGGTCTGCTGTAGATCACCCTGACTGCTTTATTAGAATTTTTGTAATCGGAAGGATAGGAAGCCATATCCATTGGACTTTTGTCCATTCCACTGAAATCTTGTGCTACGGCTTCACCCGAAAAAACAAGGGCGCAAACCAGTAAAGTAAGTGTAAGTACATTTTTCATAAGTATCGATTTTTAGTTCCCTCAAAGCTAATGGCTTCAAGCGTCTAATTTTTATAAAGAGTCGTTAAAATTTGTGCTACTTACATTTTCAGGCCAAAGTAATCGATTAGGAAAAATATGGTATAATAATTACTAAAAATAGATCATTATACTTATAGTATGTAATCAATTATGCTTTTTATGTTTTCTAATTAAAAGTATTGGATCATCTTTGTCTGATCTTATACTAAAGAAGAGTTGTATGTGCGGAATAGTTTGTGCCTTTGATATTAAAGAGAGTAGTGAGGTTTTACGGCCTCAATTATTGGAAATGTCCAAAAAAGTGAGGCACCGTGGCCCGGACTGGAGTGGTATTTATTCTGATGACAAAGCCATTCTGGCCCATGAGCGTCTTGCCATTGTTGACCCGGCCTCAGGGAAGCAGCCTTTGCTCAGTCCTGATGGCACCATGGTCCTGGCGGCAAATGGCGAAATCTATAACCATCGTGAGCTGCGGAAACAGTTTGAAGGAAATTACGCGTTCAGGACGGAATCGGATTGTGAGGTAATCCTGGCCTTGTATCAGAAAAAGGGCCCTGCCTTTCTCGATGAGATGAACGGGATTTTTGGATTTGCTATTTACGATGCTGTAAAGGACAGCTATTTTGTAGCCAGAGATCATATGGGAATAATTCCATTGTATATGGGATGGGACAAGAATGGTACATTCTACGTGGCTTCAGAGTTAAAAGCCTTGGAAGGAACGTGTACAAAAATTGAACTCTTCCCCCCGGGGCACTACCTGCACTCTGATGACGGGGAATTAAAGCAGTGGTATTCCCGCGATTGGATGGAATACGATGCCGTAAAAGATAATGAAACCAGTATTGAAGAGATACGCGATGCCTTGGAAGCGGCTGTACACCGCCAGCTGATGTCTGACGTTCCTTACGGGGTGCTTTTATCGGGCGGACTCGATTCTTCGGTCACTTCGGCAATAGCCAAGAAATTTGCACAAAAAAGGATCGAATCTGACGATACTACAGAAGCCTGGTGGCCACAGTTACACTCTTTTTCGGTTGGCCTTGAAGGCTCGCCCGACCTGGCAGCAGCCAGAAAGGTAGCGGACCAGATCGGTACTGTTCACCACGAGATCAAGTTTACCATCCAGGAAGGCTTAGATGCCATAAAAGATGTGATTTACAACCTGGAAACTTATGATATTACCACCATAAGGGCGTCAACTCCTATGTACCTTATGGCCAGAGTGATCAAATCTATGGGGATTAAAATGGTCTTGTCAGGGGAGGGAGCTGATGAATTGTTTGGGGGCTATCTCTACTTTCACAAGGCCCCGAATGAAAAGGAATTTCACGAAGAAACGGTAAGAAAGCTTCAAAAACTCCACATGTATGATTGTCTAAGGGCCAATAAATCTCTCGCTGCCTGGGGAATAGAGGGAAGAGTCCCTTTCCTCGACAAAGAATTTATGGATGTGGCCATGCGGATCAATCCAAAGGATAAAATGATCAACGGAGAACGTATGGAAAAATGGGTGGTGCGAAAGGCCTTCGAGTCCTACCTGCCCGAAAGTGTTGCCTGGAGACAGAAAGAACAATTCTCTGATGGTGTGGGTTATAGTTGGATAGACACGTTGAAGGAGGTAGTTGCAAAGGAGGTTAGTGATGAACAATTGGCGAATGCCAAATTCCGATTCCCCATCCAGACTCCTTCCTCAAAAGAAGAATTCTACTACCGCGCAATTTTTGAGTCGCACTTCCCCTCTGATGCCGCTGCACTTTGCGTACCTCAGGAGGCCTCTGTTGCCTGTAGTACAAAAACCGCTCTTGAATGGGATGAGGCGTTTAAGAATATGAACGATCCATCGGGCAGAGCCGTGGCTATGGTCCATGAAGATGCCTATGTAAAATAAACTAATCTCAAATGGATTAGGTTTTGAATTGAATTTGCAGGAAGCACCCCGATGGGTGCTTTTTTGATTTCTACCTTTTTATCGTTATTATAAAAAAACGAAGGTGAGTATCACCACGGCTGAAATAATCAGCGGGCCTAAAATTCCCAGGATCAGACCTCCAAACCTGAAGTCCTTCTGCTCTAGCCTTCCCGTACTATACGCAATGGCATTAGGAGGTGTAGATATTGGAAGGAATAGGGCTGTAGAGGCACTAAGGCCTATCACCAATGGCAAAACAATAGGATTCTGATAGGTGAGAATGATCCCGAGGGGGATCAGCACCGTAGCCGCAGCCGTATTGCTCATTACATTCGAAAGAAAGACGGTTAAAAAGGCGAAAAGCAACACGAGGATAAAAAAGTTGAGGTCAAATCTCGCGATCTTTTCCACGTAAAAATCAGCTAAACCGGTTTCTTTGATGGCCAGTCCCAAGGCTAACCCCCCTGCGACAAGCATAAGAGTGTCCCAGGGCAGCTTTCGGACGTCATCCGCGGTTACGATCCCTGTCATTGTCAAAAGGATAATGGGCAGCAAGGAGACCACAGAAGCCGGAATGCCGTGTAGCTTCTCCGTAAGCCATAATAAAAGGGTCAGGGACAAAACTCCGATCACAATTCGTTTTTTTATCCTCTCAAAACGAAAGGATTCACTATCCGGCATTGTGGTATCTGCCTCAATAGCTATCTCAATTTTATCGCGTTTGGGAATATATTTCTTTGAGAGCAGGTACCAAAATAGGACGGTTAGGATCAATGCCAGGGGAAACCCAATCATCATCCACTCCAGAAAGCCAATATCAATTCCGTGATTATTCAATGCTTCAATAGCAATGGCATTTGGAGGAGAGCCGATGAGGGTGCCCATTCCACCGATGGTTGCTGCCCCTGCAATCCCGATCAGTATGGCTTTAGACATTGGGGCTGACTTTTCTATGGTATTCAGGAAGGGAAGTACAGAAGCAACCATCATAGCTGTAGTGGCCGTATTAGACATGATCATTGAGAATAGCGCAGTGGTGAGCATTAATCCCAGGAGCACCCTTTTAGGCGAAGTTCCCATTCTGGAAACACTCATCCTAAATACCACCTTGTCTAGCTGGGTTTTACTCATGGCTTCTGCGATAAAAAAACCACCGAGCATAAGCCAAATTACACTACTCGACCATGAATTGATGTAGCCGATATAGTGTTCTCTTACATTGTCCGGATCTACATTGGAATAATGACTGTTCATGGCAAAGATGAGGAACCCAAATACCAATAGACCAACTGCAAAAGGGGGAATGGCTTCGGTCACCCATAGTCCGATCGCCAAAAAGAGGAGGAAAAGCACATAGATCTGTGCCTGATCCAGACTCGGTTCATACATAGCATAGGTAAGGCTAAAGGAAAAAATAATACAAAGCAGGAAATAAATGACCCTGCTTTGTACATCGACGACCTTTTGAATGTGTGACATTAGTTTCAGAGAAACACCTCTGGAATCGCTCATGATCAGTAGTATTAATTAGGGAGTAAAATTAGTGTGATATGCAGGAAAAAAACCTAATAATTATCATATAAAATTAAATTTGTGGTTCAGGTCTAAAATCAGCGTAAATTGTTGTTAAAATGTTAATAACTTCATTGCTTCTACAGCTCGCAATCCCTATATTTTATGGGCATTTCTTTATATTTGTGAGATTGTAAAATTTTAGACAGTCCCGGGGGTTTTAAAAAGGATAAATCCATCAGATTTTTGAAACTTTTTGGATTGTTTTTTGCGTTAGTGCAGAAGGGTTCGGAAGGAACCTGAAATTCAGTGAAACTTTAATCGATTTTATGAGCGAAGAGAAGAAAAATAAGTATTCAGCCGATAGTATTCAGGCTCTTGAAGGGATCGAACATGTGAGAATGCGTCCTTCAATGTATATTGGAGATGTTGGTGTCAGGGGTCTGCATCACCTGGTTTACGAAGTTGTAGATAACTCCATTGATGAAGCCATGGGTGGCTACTGTGATACCATCAGCGTATTTATCAACGAAGACAATTCGGTTTCCGTTAGGGATAACGGACGGGGAATCCCTGTTGATCTTCACAAAAAAGAAGGCGTTTCCGCCCTGCAGGTGGTGATGACCAAGATCGGTGCCGGAGGTAAATTTGACAAGGATTCTTACAAGGTCTCAGGTGGTCTGCACGGGGTAGGGGTCTCCGTAGTAAATGCGCTTTCCAACACCCTTAAGGCAACGGTTTTTCGCGATGGAAAGATTTGGGAACAGGAATATGAAAGAGGTAAAGCACTTTACCCCGTAAAGAGCACGGGAACTACAGAAGACAGGGGAACTGAGGTCACCTTTCATCCTGATGAAAAGATCTTCTCACAAACTATTGAATTTAGCTACGAGACGCTCTCGAACAGGATGCGTGAACTGGCCTACCTGAATAAAGGTATCACCATTACCATTACCGATAGAAGAGAGAAAGACAAGGATGGTGAATTTGTTTCTGAGGTATTTCATTCTGAAGAAGGCCTGAAAGAATTTATCCGTTTCCTGGATGGGAATCGCGAGTCGCTGATTCAGAATATTATCGCCATGGAAGGGGAAAAGAACGAAATCCCCGTAGAAGTTGCGATGGTCTACAATACGGGCTATACCGAAAACCTTCATTCCTATGTCAATAATATCAATACCCACGAAGGAGGAACTCATTTATCAGGGTTTAGACGAGGTCTTACGACCACACTAAAAAAGTATGCGGATGCCTCCGGAATGCTGGATAAGCTCAAGTTTGAGATTCAGGGGGACGACTTCCGTGAAGGACTTACGGCAATTGTTTCTGTCAAGGTAGCCGAACCTCAATTTGAGGGCCAAACCAAGACTAAACTCGGAAACAGGGAAGTATCTTCAGCGGTGAGTCAGGCGGTATCTGAAATGCTGACCAACTACCTGGAAGAAAATCCGGATGATGCGAAAATAATTGTGCAAAAGGTGATTTTGGCTGCCCAGGCACGTCACGCAGCGTCCAAGGCACGGGAAATGGTTCAGCGTAAGAACGTGATGCACGGAGGAGGATTGCCGGGGAAACTTTCTGATTGTTCAGAGCAGGATCCATCAAAGTGCGAGGTATTCCTGGTAGAGGGAGATTCTGCAGGAGGAACTGCCAAACAAGGAAGGGACCGTAATTTTCAGGCGATATTACCCTTGAGGGGAAAGATCCTCAATGTTGAAAAAGCCATGCAACACAAGGTTTTCGAAAATGAGGAAATCAAAAATATTTACACTGCACTTGGTGTTACCATAGGAACGGAAGAAGACAGTAAGGCTTTGAATTTAGAAAAACTCCGTTATCACAAGGTCATCATCATGTGTGATGCAGATGTCGATGGAAGCCACATTGAAACCCTAATTCTCACCTTTTTCTTCCGCTATATGCGTGAACTAATTGAAGCGGGGCACGTATATATTGCCACTCCTCCGCTTTATCTTGTGAAAAAAGGAAGTAAGAAAAACTACGCCTGGAACGACAAGGAAAGAGACGAAATAGCTGAGAGTTACAAAGGTGGAGTAAGTATACAAAGATATAAAGGTCTGGGAGAGATGAACGCGGAACAGCTCTGGGATACTACTATGAATCCGTCGTTCAGAACGCTTAGGCAAGTGACGATAGACAATGCTACGGAGTCGGATAGAATCTTTTCCATGCTTATGGGAGATGAAGTACCTCCAAGGAGGGAGTTTATCGAGAAAAATGCGGTTTATGCCAACATTGATGCATAAAAAATAGCATTACACAACAAAAACTCGTGCCCGTGGTACGAGTTTTTTAGTTTTAGGCAAAATTTAATCGATATGAAAAAACTATTGTTTGCAATGATGGGGTTTTGTGTTCTGGCAGTACAGGCACAATCCGATGCCAACGACCTTTTTGCGGCCGGGGTAGAGGATGCAGAGACCTTTATGAATGACTATCTCGCCCCCGTATCTGAAGGGGCTATTTACAGTATTGCCGGCTCCTGGTTCAATACAGGAGACGCTAAACCTCTTGGAGGATTTGAAGTTTCCATAATCGGGAATATTACCGGATTCAAGAACAAAGAAGACAAAAAGACTTTTATACTCAATACCGCAGACTATCAGAATTTGCAGTTTGTAGATGGAAGTACCACTAAAACTGTTTCTTCGGCCCTCGGTGATATTGAAGGTGTAAGGGTATTTGTAGAAGCTGAGGTTGCACCCGGCGTAACATCCAGGGAGGAATTCGATCTGCCTTCCGGTTTAGCGGCTGAAGATATTAATTTCATTCCCTCCGGATTTATCCAGGGAAGTGTTGGCCTGATCAAGGGCACTGAAATCAAAGCGCGATTCCTGCCTAAGATCGACACGGATGATGTCGCTATTAGTCTTATCGGTGTTGGGATTCAGCACGAATTCACCAAGCACTTGCCCGCAGATAAAATATTACCCGTGGCCATATCCGGAGTAATTGGATATACCAATATCAAGGGAACATATGACTTTACAGATACGAGTATCATTGCCGGATCTGACCAAAGAATTGACGCCAAGATCAATACCTGGGTTTTTCAGGCCGTAGTTTCTACCAAACTTCCAGTAATCAATTTTTACGGGAGTTTAGGGTATCTGTCAGGGAAGTCTGAAACAGCCATCCTGGGTACTTATGATGTGCAGTCGGGCCCTTTCCAGGAATCGTATACCGATCCCTTTACATTAAACAAGGACGCTAGCGGAGTTACGGCGAATGTCGGAACTAAAATCAAGCTCGGCTTTTTCCGATTACACGCCGATTACACTTTAGCTGAATTTAATAATTTTTCTTTCGGACTTAGCTTTGGCTTCAGGTAGGACAAGACGGATTTAAACATAAAAAAACAGCCTTCCAAGTGGAAGGCTGTTTTCAATTTAAGGGGATAAAAGCAGGGTAATTTTTTATTCTCTCTGGGCAACCACGTTGCCTAAAATATCTTCCAGAACAGTTCCTTCATCAGAATTCTTTAGACTTACCTGATGTGCAGGCATATCCGTACCGGGATAGGAAATGGTGTAGATGCCCTGATCCAGTGACCAGCTAAAGTCGGTTTTAACCGATAATTGATTCCCATCATATGAGTGGTATCGCCCTAGGTAAACATCGTTAAAAATCCATTCTTGCCGATTTGATTGCCTCCCGGTCTCAGAGTTTTCGGCAAATTCAATTTTCGACCATATTCCGATGATGGGATCGTTGTTCTCTGGGATTCGGGTACAATTACTCACCGAGATAATGGTGACAATGGCCATGAGGGAAAATAGCTTTTTCAAAATGTAGGTTTTTAGATTTGGGATCTGTTGCAGGATGTTAACGGCTCAAAGTCAGCCTGTATTGCCATTTTTCGATGAACAGCACCTTCAATAGCCATAATTTCGATAAACGTCATGATAATTCAATAATTAAGAGCATTGTTGGTTTCTGAAAATAATTCCGGAACAACCTAAATATTACTCGTTTGCAGGCGGTCTAGTACATCAGAATTTCCTATTTTTGCTACTCTTTTGGTCGACAAATAAGTCAGGTAAAACAGGCTGTTCCCGGCTAATGAGGATTGAAGATAACAAGCTAAAAAAATACAAACATGAAAATTACAGTTGTGGGCGCCGGTGCGGTAGGAGCAAGTTGCGCAGAGTACATTGCCATTAAAGATTTTGCTTCAGAAGTAGTACTTCTCGATATCAAAGAGGGATACGCAGAAGGAAAGGCCATGGACCTGATGCAAACTGCTTCCCTCAATGGTTTTGATAGTAAAATTACCGGAACAACAAGCGATTACTCAAAAACTGCGGGCAGTGATATTGCCGTGATTACCTCAGGAATTCCCAGAAAGCCCGGAATGACCAGGGAAGAATTGATAGGAATTAACGCGGGGATTGTAAAAACCGTGGCTACAAGCCTTATCGAACACTCCCCTGATGTAATTTTAATCGTAGTAAGTAACCCCATGGATACCATGACGTACCTGGTACATAAAGTTACGGGATTACCCAAGGAACGCATCATAGGAATGGGTGGAGCCCTGGATAGTGCCAGATTTAAATACAGACTGGCTGAAGCCCTTGAGGCTCCTATTTCGGATGTAGATGGAATGGTTATCGGGGGTCATAGTGACACCGGAATGGTGCCTTTGGCAAGACATGCCAGCCGGAACAGTGTAAAAGTTTCCGAGTTCCTTTCCGAAGACCGACTGGCTCAAGTGGTGGAAGATACAAAGGTTGGGGGTGCCACCCTCACCAAATTACTTGGAACCAGCGCATGGTATGCTCCTGGTGCAGCCGTTTCCGGATTAGTACAAGCTATCGCCTGTGATTTGAAAAAGCTTTTTCCTTGCTCAACCATGCTCAACGGGGAATACGATCTGGACGACATTTGCATTGGCGTACCGGTGATTCTCGGAAAGAACGGGATTGAGAAGATCGTAAAGATCGATCTTAACCAGGCAGAGAAAGATAAAATGCAGGCAAGTGCAGAGGGTGTAAGAAAAACAAATGGTCTTCTACAATTTTAAGATGAAGTAATTGATTTATAAGAAAGCGTTCCTATTGGAGCGCTTTTTTTATGGTATTTTCCAAGGGAATTTACCCGATATCCCTAGCTCGTATTTAGCCTATAAATCACTCAAATATATTGTCAGTTCCTCTTGGAAATGATATATTTGCACGCTATTTACGGATACCATCAATTAATTCACAACTCAGATGCAGAATAAAGGACTGATTAAGCTTTTTGCTTTTTTGTTCGGGATTGTAAGTATATACCAACTTTCTTACACTTTCATTACAAGTAAATTAGAAGATGAGGCAGAAGCTTTTGCCGCCACAAAAATCCCATCAACTTTAGATGACTATGTCGCAGAGCGTGAAGCTTTGGAAGCCAGATACCTCGATTCTATTGGGGATAATCCGGTATTGGGATTCACCAGTTACAAGGATGCGAAAAAGAAGGAACTCAATAAGGGTCTCGACTTAAAAGGGGGGATCAATGTAACCCTTCAGATCTCGGTCAAGGACATTCTTAAAGGATTAGCAGACAATACTAAAAATCCTGTTTTTAACAAGGCCCTGGCCGATGCTGACCTCGCATCAAAAAATAGCGACGATACCTACCTCAACCTATTCTTTGAAGCTTTTGATGTTATCAAAGGCGATACAAAACTGGCATCTCCTGATATTTTTGCAAATAAGGCACTTAGTGACGAGATCAATTTCCAGATGTCTGATGATCAGGTAAAGCCGATTATCAGGAGAAAAATTGACGAGTCGATTGTCTCTGCTTTTGAAGTACTTCGGGAACGTATAGACGGTTTTGGTGTAACACAACCGAATATTCAGCGGGAAGGAACTTCCGGAAGGATTCTTGTAGAACTGCCCGGAGCTAGGGATATTGCAAGGGCTCAGGATTTGCTTTCGAGTACGGCTCAGCTGGAATTCTGGGAGACTTACGAGCCCGGAAATCAAAATTTAATCAACTTCTTTATTCAGACAAATGAGAAGTTAAAAACACTGGTAGAGGATACTTCGGACGAACAGGTGAAGGAAGCCTCAGAGATAGATACGCTGCTCTCGGATGTAGCTCAGGACTCTCTGGACCTTACTGCAGAACGAAATCCGCTATTTGAAAAATTACAATTAAACGGCCCCGGCTTTGCTATAGGGGTGGCTGCAGTAAAGGATACGGCGGAGATAGGTTCTTGGTTGCGCATGCCTGAGATCAGGAGGTTGCTGCCATCAGAAGTGCAATTCACCAAATTTTTATGGGAACGTCCATCTCAGGATTCTGAAGTTGCTTCTTTATTTGCCTTAAAATCGAACAGAGACGCACTGCCGAGGATAAGCGGGGATGTTGTAAGTGATGCCCGTGACCAGTTCGACCAGTTTAACCGACCTGCAGTGGGGATGGACATGAACGTTCGCGGTGCCAAAGAATGGGAAAAACTCACAAACGAGGCTAATCTGAATAATACCGGGATAGCTATCGTACTAGACAATAAAGTGTATACGGCTCCAGGAGTATCTCAGGTAGGTGGAATTTCCGGAGGAAGTTCTGAAATTACCGGAACTTTTACCGTCAATGAAACTAAAGATATTGCAAACGTCCTCAGGGCAGGTAAACTACCGGCTTCAGCGGAGATTATCGATTCGTTTGTCGTTGGCCCATCCCTTGGACAGGAAGCCATAGACAGCGGATTTACATCCTTCCTTATCGCGATGATTTTTGTTTTGGTCTGGATGTTGTTCTATTACGGTAAAGCCGGGATTTTTGCAGACATCGCCCTGGTATTTAACATTGTACTTATTTTTGGCGTACTCGCCAGTCTGGGAGCGGTACTCACGCTACCCGGAATAGCCGGTATTGTTTTGACCATCGGTATGTCGGTGGATGCAAACGTGCTGATCTTTGAGAGGATCAAGGAAGAATTACAGAAAGGAAAAGGAAAAGGACAGGCGATCAACGATGGATTCAATAATGCCCTTTCGTCCATCCTGGATGCAAATATTACAACAGGCTTAACCGCATTGATTTTATTGGTATTTGGGTCTGGACCTATTAAAGGTTTCGCTACAACACTGATCATCGGTATCCTTACCTCTTTGTTTACGGCTATTTTCATCACCAGATTACTGGTGGATTGGTACATCTCAGGAAAGGGAAGATCACTTACTTTCTCAACCGTCATCACAAAGAATTTGTTCACTAATATGAACATCAATTTCTTGAGCAAAAGGAAGTTTGCCTACATCATCTCCGGGATCATTGTGATCTCAGGAATCGTTTCTTTGAGCTCACGTGGCTTAGACCAAGGGGTCGATTTTGTGGGAGGTCGGAATTACCAGATCCGATTTGTAGACCCTGTAAGCCCGTCTGAAATTACAACCGACCTATCAGCTGCTCTGGGAAGTGCAAGTGCCAAGACCTTTGGAGATGCTAACCAGATCATGGTTACCACCAAGTATAAGGTGGATGTGCAAGGAACGGAAGTAGACGACGAGATCTTAGGCATTTTGTTTACCTCCTTACAAAAGTATCTCCCGGATGGAGCCTCCTATGAGGATTTTATCCCCGGCGGAACGAATGAGGAAATTGGGGTGATGAAGTACAGAAAAGTGGGTCCCACCATAGCAGATGATATTAAAAAGAATGCGGTTTGGGCAGTTTTCGGTTCCCTTGCCGTGGTGTTTCTCTATATCCTCTTGCGATTCCGAAAATGGCAATTCTCACTGGGTGCTGTTGCGGCAGTGTTCCACGATGTACTTATTGTACTGGGAGTCTTTTCATTCTTCAGCCCGTACATGCCATTTAGTATGGAGATCGACCAGGCATTTATCGCTGCCATTCTAACGGTGATTGGGTATTCCCTCAACGATACGGTTGTTGTATTTGACCGGATTAGGGAGATTGTAAATGAAAAAGGATTTAACGCAGGAATTAATATCAATGAAGCACTCAACAGTACCTTGAGCAGGACATTGAATACCTCATTAACCACATTGGTGGTACTATTGTCTATCTTTATTTTTGGTGGAGAGACTCTGAGAGGCTTTATGTTCGCTATGATCATCGGTATTATTGTAGGAACGTATTCCTCTTTATTTATCGCTACCCCGGTGATGTTCGACACCTTGAAAAATAAGATTACAAAAAAGTAGTAATGAAAATAACAAGTAAAAAAAGCCGCTTTATAAGCGGTTTTTTTTTGCTTTTAAGCCAGGAGCCATTTTTTGGCCGTTCGCTTTTTATCAAATAATTTCATTTCGTAACCGTACTGTATCATGGCAGATTCGATAAACATAAATCGAAGGTATCTATCTTCGTCTTCCACAACCAGGGCTAGTTTATAGCTGCGATCCCATCCCAATTTACCGGCATTTTCAACGAGATTAAAAGAAGTATCTATTTGGTAAACTCCTTCAAAGTGGGAAATTGCCAAGACTTTTTTGCGTTTCTCTTTCCTGCAAAGGTCGAGGATTTTGGACCATCGTTGCAGGGATTCTGCCTTTTCCACTGAAGGCAGGATAGTTCCGTACATGGTGATCTCAATGTATTCCGGATGGACGGTATGTTCTATTCTATTGGGCATCAGTCGAACAACCATTTTTTAGCCTCTCTCTTGCTCAGGAAGAGCTTCATTTCATACCCCAGATTGTTCATCACGGTTTCGGTGAAAGAGAGGTGCTGGTATTGTGCTTCAGTTTTAACCACAACGGACAATTTATAATCGGGTTGCCATCCAAAGTTGGAGGCTGTATCTACCAAATTGAATTTTGAACTGGTGGAATGCTTTCCTTCCAGATCGATAAAACCTAAAATAAGATTTCGATTTGTAGTCCTGCATAGTTCAGCTACTCTAGACCAGCGTTCCATAGCTTCCTTTAATTCTTCCCCGGGAACTATGCTTCCTTTGATGTGAACTTCAAGGTATTTAGGCAGAACCCGGTGGTCTAGGGTATAGGGCATATTTGAACGAAATTTCTTTAAAATAGGAAAATAAGAGATTACGTCAAAATATTCCCAATTGAACCCTTTTTTGTAGGAACCAATTCCAGGATGGATGTGGGTTTTAAATCGGGCTCTATTCTATGTGAAACAAAAACTATAGCCGTATTGCTTTCGCTTCCAAGTTTGTTGACGAGATGTACCACCAATTTTGCAGCCCTGTCGTCCAGGTCGGCTGTTGGTTCGTCAAGAATGAGCAATAGCGGTTGTTTAATCATCGCCCTGGCACACATTACCAGCCTTTGACGACCTTTGCTTAATTCATGAAAATATAAATCCTTATGTTTCTCTAAACCGAGCAGGCTAAGCCAGGCTTTTGCCAGGCTTTTCTGCTGTTCCGTGGGGCGGGTGTAAAGTCCGATAGAATCTACCAGCCCTGAGATCAGCATATGTTCCAGGGTATGGTATCCCCTGAAACTGTCCGTAAGGGCCGGGGTGATGTATCCTATGTGTTTCTTGATATCCCAAACACTTTCGCCGCTGCCTTTTTTCTGGCCGAAGAGCAAAATGTCTTGTCCATAGGCCTTTGGGCTGTCTCCGGTGATTAAAGATAAAAGTGTGGTCTTTCCACTGCCATTGGCTCCCCTTAATTCCCAAAAATCTCCCACGCCTATCTTCCATGAGATGTTTTGTAGTACAGGCTTGTCTCCAAAAGCGACAGAAACATTTTTTAGTTCCACAAGAGCATGATGAAAAGATGTATGTTTTTGTGGTGACTCAGGAAAGTTGCCCCGAAAATATGTTTTCTCCTCATTGTGATTTTCACTGTTCTCTGGAATTTCTGAAATTATCTCAAGATTCTGGCCCTCCCATAATGCATACTTTTCTATAAAGGGTAGCAAGTCGGATTTACGACTTAGGATTTGTATAATAATGGTTGATTCTTGTAGCTCCTTGATTTTTTTAAGCAATTCATTTCGCGCCGACGGATCGAGATTATCAAAAGGATTGTTGAGAATGATAAAGTCGGGTTCTTCAGATAAGATATAAGAAAACAGTGCTTTTTTACGCTCTCCGCTAGACATGGATTGAAGGCTCTGAGCGTGATTCCGGGTAAGGATCTTCCGATCGTGTCTGCGCTCTTCCTCCATCCACTTTTGAATTTCAGAAGTTGAGAAGAGGGCTCCTTTTTTCCGCCGAAGAAATTTAAAATTCTCAGGTAGGGGCCCGTTAAGCAGCTGATCTATCAGGCCACTTAGCGGGATAGAATTTTCCGTAAATATTGCCCAATTTTGCGGTTTCATAGGATGAAGATGAGATAATTGATCCCTGATTGCAAATATAGACCTTCACAAAAAAGGATTGTAATCTAACAGCAGGTGGATTTAGGCACCTTTAAAATACAGTTCTAAAAATCAACTCTGATAACGACGTTAGGAGTAAGGCCCAATGAGTTTTGGGAAAAGGCGTTGACCTCGCCCATTGAGTCAGGCCTGAAAAATTGGCTAACGCTATTTTCCCGATTTAAAATGTTCCAGATTGAGAACCCGATCTGCGCCTTGGTGTTGGGCCCATTACATAGTGCATAAAGGGTAGACAGATCAACGCGCATATAATCGGTAAATCGAGTGGAGTTGCTGGCTTGAAAATTTACGGTATTGTTGATGACCGGTTCTTGGCTATCCGGCAAAGTAGTGGGCTTACCTGTTCTCCAGTTCCATCCGGTTGCCAGACGGAGACGGCTGGTTTCGTATGTCAAACCCAGGGTTAGAGCGTGAGTAATATCATAATTGCTCGGGAACTCCTGTTCTGGGAGAGTTTGAAAGTAATAGTCAGCATTCAAGTGAGAATAACCTAGCCAGGCGGTCAGATGGTTTAGCTGTTTTCGTACTAAAAGATCCAGGCCTTTCGCGGTGTACCTGCCAATGGCGTTGGTGAATTCGTATTGGTTTTGGAATCCTTGACTCTGAGTGGTGATCCCTTCAACTTCTTTATAGAAACCCACTGCCTTGATCAACCAGCCCGACCTATTAAAACTTAGGCCCACTGATCCCTGTTTGCTGGTGATCACGGGAATGTCTTCATCGTCAGACAATTGCCAGCGACGTTTTTCGATACCCAAAAAATCGTTTTGGAAATTGACTACCTGAGAAGTGTTCTGGTGTTTGAATTCTCCCAGAAGTTCTACATTGAACCCGTTTCCTATCCTTTGATTGAAGCTCAGGCGTGGTTCAAGCAAATGACGCCGAAACTTATCCAGGTAATTATAACGCAGTCCGATTCTTGCAACGGATGCCCGGTTCTCTGAGGAATATGCCAGAGCTGTGAATCCGCTGTGAACTCTCAGGACATTTCCTTCTAGGCGTCTGAAAACCGGATCATCCACGTCATCAAGATTGGTAACCTTTGTTTCCGTGAACATGTAACCTAAAGACCACTGTAGCCTGTTATTAAAACGAAGGTTGGTATTTAGCCGTGCTGCGGTCTCAGACACTTTATTTTCCTGTAAAAAACGTTGGTCGTTAAAGATGTTAGCGTTGATCGCTTGTAGCTTGTAATCGGTATTGTAGACTTGTAATTCACTATCTATCTTGTCATTCCACTGGCGCTTGTAATTGAGTCCGGCTGCCAAAGTACCTTGTTCAAGGCTACTTTCTCTGGTTTCCGTGTCATTGCTGATCACCGCATTTTCGTTAAAAATGAGCTCGTTATTGGCGTAGATAAAGTTAAGGCGGAGATGATCGGAATCTGAAATCTTCCAAAGCCACCTTATAGAGGTATCATAAAAGTCGAAACTCTTATCCGAATTTACTACGTCCGCCTCATTGTTCTCCACCTCTGTGTCTTGAGATATTCGCGAAAAGTATTCGGTATAGGTGGGACTCTCAACAAAGTCGTTGATCGCTTTTCTGGCGGCGATCTGAAGGGAGGAGCGCTCTCCCAGGGGAGTATCGACAAACCCACTTACATCGATAAAGTTAGCACTTAAAGAACCCGAAAAATCTTGGTTAAGTCGATCTTCTGTTTCCATGGAAATCGTACCTGAAACCCCATCTGTAAGATAGGTGGGAGAACCGTTAGTCCGGAGCGATACATTCTGGGTAATCATGGGATTGAACATGGAGATCAGACCAAAAAAATGACCTGATTGATACATTTTAATGTCATCCCAAAGGATAAGGTTCTGATCATTACTACCTCCCCGAATATTGATATCCGAAACGGTTTCATTCACGCTTTGTATGCCCGGAAAGGCTTGCACGGCCTGCAGTACATCCGTATCTATGAGTCCGGGCAAAATACTGAACCGGTTGAAATCGATACTGTAGGAACCGTCGTCAAGTTGGTCAATACCCCGGATCAGGTAGTCATATACGACGATTTCCGGGAGTTTGAGTTGCTGGGGCCGCAGGGCGATATCAATACATGCTCCGGGCTTAAAATTCCCTGGCTGTCCTACAAAACTGCTGTACCCTATAAAGCGAACAGAGATTTGTTCCTTAACTCCTTTGATTTCCAATTCAAAATAGCCCTTTTCATCGGTGATGACTGCTTGCGTTTTGGATTGTACAGTGGCAAAAGGAAGAGGATTCTTAGTAGTCTCATCGATGATGGTTCCGCAAAGGATTCGATTCAAGGGACGTATTGCAATGAAATTGTTGGGTAATTCGGAGAATTGCAGGCCCGTCTCCCTGGATACATAATTGAGAATCTCTTTTATT
>JABDQM010000082.1 GCA_013042315.1 Flavobacteriaceae bacterium
AATTCACAAAAATGGCAAAGGAAACTTTTGATCGTTCCAAACCGCACTTAAATATTGGTACTATTGGACACGTAGATCACGGTAAAACTACATTGACAGCAGCTATTACTACAGTATTATCCAACGCTGGATTATCTGAAATAAGAAGCTTCGATTCTATTGATAACGCTCCTGAAGAAAAGGAAAGGGGTATTACGATCAACACTTCGCATGTTGAATATCAGACTGCGAATCGTCACTACGCACACGTAGACTGTCCTGGTCACGCCGATTATGTTAAGAACATGGTTACCGGTGCTGCTCAGATGGACGGTGCTATTCTTGTTGTTGCTGCAACTGACGGACCAATGCCACAGACACGTGAACACATCCTTTTAGGACGTCAGGTGGGTATTCCAAGAATTGTTGTTTTCCTTAACAAGGTAGACATGGTTGATGATGAGGAATTATTAGAACTAGTTGAAATGGAAGTAAGAGAATTACTTTCATTCTACGAGTACGATGGTGACAACGGACCTGTTATTTCTGGTTCTGCTCTTGGAGCTCTTAACGGAGAGCAAAAATGGGTAGATACAGTAATGGAGTTGATGGAAGCTGTTGATACTTGGATCGAATTACCAGAAAGAGATGTTGACAAGCCATTCCTAATGCCTGTTGAAGATGTATTTACCATCACAGGGCGTGGAACAGTTGCTACTGGAAGAATTGAAACTGGTGTTGCTAATACAGGAGATCCTGTTGATATCATCGGGATGGGAGCAGAAAAACTCTCTTCTACAATTACAGGGGTAGAGATGTTCCGTAAGATCCTTGACAGAGGTGAAGCTGGTGACAACGTAGGTATCCTATTAAGAGGTATTGAAAAGACTGATATCAAAAGAGGTATGGTAATTTGTAAGCCGGGATCGGTTACACCTCATGCTAAATTTGAAGCGGAAGTCTATATCCTTAAAAAAGAAGAAGGTGGAAGACACACTCCTTTCCACAACAACTACCGTCCTCAGTTCTACGTAAGAACCACGGATGTAACAGGAACTATTAATCTTCCTAGTGGTGTAGAAATGGTTATGCCAGGTGATAACCTTACCATTTCTGTAGATCTTCTTCAGCCTATCGCACTTAGCGTAGGATTGCGTTTTGCAATTCGCGAAGGTGGTAGAACTGTAGGAGCAGGACAGGTTACCAAAATTTTAGATTAGAAAGAAGACTATAGTACGTTTAAGGGTGTCCCGCTATGGCGGGATGCCTTTCGACGTAAAAAAATACGGGTGTAGCTCAGTTGGTAGAGCACTGGTCTCCAAAACCAGGTGTCGGGAGTTCGAGTCTCTCCTCCCGTGCACAAACAGAGACGGTTGGAAAAAGCATTGAACGACAATTTTACAACCCTATAAATAAGTACAAGATGATTACCTATATAAAAGAATCTTTTGAAGAGCTGAAGCACAATGTTACTTTACCCAGCAGGGCAGAGTCTTCAAACCTGATGGTAATTGTTGCTGTATTTTCCATTTTGTTCGCCTTGGCAACCTGGGGTGTGGATACGGTTTTCAGCAAATTGATTCAACTGTATTTTGATACCTTAAATTAAACGGTTCTATGTCTGAAGTATTGGAGAAAAAATGGTATGTGGTAAGAGCCGTAAGTGGTCAGGAAAACAAGATCAAAGGCTATATCGAATCTGAAGTGGAAAGAGCCGGTTTCGGTGACTATCTGGAAGAAGTTCTGGTCCCCACCGAAAAAGTGGTTCAGATCAGAAACGGAAAAAAGATCAATAAGGAAAGGGTTTACTTTCCTGGGTATATCATGATCAAAGCCAATTTAGGTGGAGAAATGGTACACATAATAAGGTCGATTACCAATGTGATTGGCTTTTTAGGAGAAACTAAAGGAGGGGATCCTGTTCCACTGAGAAAAACAGAGGTGAACCGAATGCTAGGAAAAGTTGACGAATTGGCTGTTAACACAGACAGTGTGGCTATTCCTTTTGTCTTGGGTGAGACCGTAAAAGTGATCGATGGTCCTTTCAACGGTTTTAACGGAACCGTGGAACGCATCAATGAAGAAAAGAGAAAACTGGAGGTAATGGTTAAGATTTTTGGTAGAAAGACGCCTTTGGAACTCAGCTATATGCAAGTGGAAAAAGTTTAATACAAGTGTTACATATATAAGAGCTGTGTTGCTTCCAAATTAAACACGGTTTGAAATTTAATTTTAAACAATGGCAAAAGAAGTAAGTAAAGTAGTTAAACTACAAGTTAGGGGA
>JABDQM010000087.1 GCA_013042315.1 Flavobacteriaceae bacterium
GACATTTCAGGTGGTCTGGGATATCGATTGAACATCACCGAACTTACTGCAGGAGAAATGACCCTTAAGTCGAATGTCACGGTAGACGCGAAACCGATTACCATTGTATATGAATTTTCAAAACAATAAGAAATGAATAATCTGATTAAAAAAATAAGTGCCGTTGTACTGATCCTTAGCCTCGGACTGGGATGTAATGCAGTGAAAAATGCCAATAACACCCAAAAAGGAGCCGTAATAGGAGCTTCAGGTGGAGCTGTTATAGGCGGGGTAATAGGAAATAATGTAGGTAAAGGAAATACTGTTCTGGGTGCCATCATAGGAGGTGTCGTCGGTGGGGCGGCAGGAGGCTATATCGGCAACCGAATGGACAGGCAGGCCGAACGCATTGAAGAAGAGATCCCCGGGGCCGAAGTCAACAGGGTGGGAGAAGGAATAAACGTTACCTTTAATGAAGGAGCCGGTGTTTATTTTGATACCAATAAATCGAATATCAAAGGTACTTCGGTTGAAACACTTAACAAACTGGCCGGTATATTAAAGGAATATCCCAAAACAATCATTCTTGTAGAAGGCCACACTGATAGCGCTGGATCTGAAGAATACAACATGGGTCTTTCCAAATTAAGAGCCGAATCGGTAACTAGTTATCTCATAGCTCAGGGAATTCCTTCGGAGCGGTTTACCACAAAATGGTACGGTGAGCTACAGCCCGTTGGTGATAATTCAACTGTGCAAGGAAAGTCGAAGAACCGAAGGGTAGAGCTCGGAATTGTTGCCAGTGAAGAACTGAAACAAGAAGCCGTCGAAAAAACAAAAGGATAGGTGTAAAAACTTATTTGATTAACCCGACAAATTTGTCGGGTTTTTTATTGGTGGATTCTGTATCTTTCCCTGATTGCTATGTACGATGTTATTTGTATCGGGGGAGGACTAGCCGGACTCACGGCTGCCATTCATTTAAGGAAAGAAGGCCACAGGGTATTGGTGCTCGAAAAAGAGGAGTACCCTCACCACAAGGTTTGCGGAGAATACCTTTCAAAAGAAGTAGCTCCCTACCTCAATCAGCTCGGAATAAAACTGCCCTCGGACGTACATATCGACACCCTGGAATTCAGTACCCGAAATGGAAGGTCACTTCGCGTGGAGCTTCCCCTTGGTGCAATAGGTATTAGTCGGTATACACTTGATTTTACATTGTATAAGGAGGCTGTAAAGCTCGGAGTGGATTTTGATTTCTGCACGGTAAAATCTGTCGATTTTAATATGAATGTTTTTACTGTTCAATCGACTTCTAACGAACAGTTTCAGGCCCGGTTTGTTATAGGCTCATACGGAAAAAGGTCCCATCTCGACAAAAATTTGAGTCGGAGTTTTATCGATAAAAAATCCCCTTGGTTGGGAATAAAAGCTCACCATAGCTGGCCTGAATTTCCCGAGCAAGAAGTTGGCCTGCACAGTTTCAAGGGGGGATATGCAGGCTTGTCAAAAACCGAATCCGGTGCTGTAAATTTTTGTTACCTGGTCACCTACAAAAGTTTTCAAAAGTTTCAGGACATTGATCAATTCAATGAACGAGTAGTTGCTCAAAATCCTTTTCTCTCGGAATTCCTGAAAAAATCAACACCCCTTTTCGAAAAACCTATGAGCATCGCTCAGATATCATTTGAATCCAAATTGCCCGTTGAAGAGCACTTGCTGATGTGCGGGGATACGGCCGGACTCATACATCCCTTATGCGGGAATGGAATGGCGATGGCTATACACAGTGCCAAGCTGGCTTCAGAATTACTGCATCATGAACTAACAAAGGGTATTCCAGATAGACAAAAACTCGAAAAGGAATACACTAAAACATGGAAAAGAACTTTCGGGAGGAGAATTAAGGCAGGGAGGTATCTGCAGCGGCTATTACTCTCAGAAGGAATTACAAATAACTTGTTTTCGCTCGCTTCAAGCTCTCCAATTTTATTGAAAAAATTGATCAGACAAACCCATGGTAAACCTCTTTCCCTATGATTGGCTTTAAGGATCGAAGTGAGGAGGACGAGATGATGGATGATCTCGGCCTGGATGCAAATCAGATAGAGGCTGTGCTCATTGATATCAATAAGGCCAACACTTTATTGGGAGGGAACCGGATAACGCTCAAAGCTATTCAACGCCTGATTCAAAAATTTCCTCAAAAAACTTATAGGATTGTCGATATGGGTTGTGGGGATGGATCGATGCTCAGGGAGGTTGCTGAGTTTTGCTCGAAATTGGGGCTTCCCGTTGAACTCATTGGAATCGATCTAAATGAAAAGTCGATACAAGTTGCCAGGAATAAGAGTTCATCCTATCAGGAGATATCTTATCTCAAGGGTGATATTTTGGCCTTAAATGTAAGTGAGTTGAAATGCGATATTTTATTGTGTACCCTTACCCTTCATCATTTTCAAAACAAAGAAATTGTAAAATTCATCAATAAATTCGCTGAATTAGCCCATATTGGGGTAATAATAAATGATCTTGAACGAAATAAAATCGCCTACCACTTATTTAAAGTGTTTTCCGCAGTATTTATGAAAACCAAGATCGCCAAAAATGATGGTTTGATTTCCATTAAAAGCGGTTTTCAAAAAAAGGAATTACTGTCATTTTCTGAATTGCTGCCAGAGATGCAACACGATATTCGCCGAAGATGGGCCTTTCGTTATGAATGGACCTTTTGGCACCCAAATAAAATTGTAAATGAAAGATGTTAGGATCGTAAGTGTAGCCAAGGAACTCCCGAGCTATCGCAGAGCGACAAAAGAAATATTACCCTTTGTGGAACTATGGCTTTCCGGACAGGAAGAACGGTTCAGGAGGAAAGTGATCAAGATTTTTGAAGCCGCGGGGGTAGACACTCGCTATGGCATCATGAACGCAGAAGAAGTATTTACGGCTACTTCCTTTGAGCAGAAAAACAACATCTATTCGCGGGAGGTAAAAAAACTGGGGACCGCTGTTTTGGACAAGGCCCTTAAGAAAAGTGGCTGGGCAGCAGACAGTCTGGATTACATCATTACTGTAAGTTGTACGGGAATCATGATTCCTTCTCTGGATGCCTATCTGATCAATGCGCTAGGAATGAGGGAGGATATCACCCGCCTGCCTGTTACAGAAATGGGCTGTGCAGCAGGGGTTTCGGGAATGATATACGCCTCTGAGTTTTTAAAGTCGGCCCCGGGAAAAAGGGCAGCTGTGGTAGCTGTTGAGAGTCCAACCGCCACCTTCCAACTCAACGACTTTAGTATGGCCAATATGGTAAGTGCTGCCATTTTTGGAGATGGAGCAGCATGCGTCCTGCTTTCTTCTGAAGAGAAGGCACAGGGACCAAAATTGCTGGGAGAGGAAATGTATCATTTTAAGAATGCGACCCACCTGATGGGTTTTGATGTGGTGGATACAGGTCTGAAAATGATCCTCGATCCTGCAGTGCCAACGACCATCTCCGAGCATTTTCCGGCTATTATCCATCCTTTTCTTGAGAAGCACAATAGCGCTATTGAAAAGGTTGACCATCTGATTTTTCATCCCGGAGGTAGAAAAATAGTCGAAACCGTTGAAGCTCTTTTCGGGAAACTCGGGAAGAACATAGACGATACTCGTGAAACCCTGAGATTGTATGGAAATATGAGCAGTGCAACAGTACTTTACGTGCTTGAACGATTTATGGAAAAAGAGATAGCGGAAGGAGAACAAGGCCTGATTTTAAGCTTTGGCCCGGGTTTCTCAGCACAAAGAGTATTACTGGAATGGTAATTCAATTACGATCAGAATAATTAGATGTATTTTTACTTAAGCACCGATTAAAGCGTATCCAATGAACAATTCTTCTGAAAATAAATGGGCCCTAATTCTAGGTGGGAGCAGGGGATTAGGCCTTGCTACTGCCAAAAAACTGGCAAAGCACGGTTACGCTATTTGCGTAGTACACCGCGATCGAAGAAATGAATTGGAGGAGATAGAGAAGCACTTTGCCGAGATAAAGAATGATGCGCCTGATTTCTGTTCCTTTAATGCCGATGCCGTAAATTCTGATAAAAGAGAGGAGATCATCGATGCGTTACAGGGCATTCTCAATGAAAAAGGCACAGTCAAAGTGCTTGTTCACAGTATTGCCAAGGGAAGCTTAAAACCAATGGGAGCTAAAAAAGGGGAGTGTCTCAGTACTGAAGATTTCGAGATCACTTTCCGGGCAATGGCTCTGAGTTTATACGAGTGGGTTCAAAGCCTGATCGCTGCCCGACTTAACGATCCGGACATGCGGGTGATCTCCTTTACCAGCGAGGGAAATACAAGGGCTATGCCCGGCTATGCTGCAGTTTCTGTGGCCAAGGTAGCCCTCGAAGCTATCACGCGGAGTATGGCCGTCGAATTTGCGAATTTAGGCCTCAAAGCCAATTGTATACAGGCCGGAGTAACCGAGACCAGTTCCTTTGCGATGATTCCCAACAGTGACAAGATCAAAGAGAATGCGGTAAAAAGAAATCCTTCCGGCCGCATTACCAGGCCGGATGATGTGGCGAATACGGTTTACATGTTATCACGAGAGGAAGCAAAGTGGATCACAGGTACTATCATAAAAGCAGACGGGGGCGAGAGTTTGAGATGATTACAACTAAAGAAATTCTCAATTTACTGCCTTATTCCGAACCTTTTTTGTTTGTGGACGAGATCATAGAAATAAATAACGAAGGTTGCCAGGGAGTCTATTGCTTTCATAAAGACTTGCCTTTTTACAGAGGGCATTTTAAAGAGCAACCGATTACTCCGGGAGTGATTCTCACCGAATGTTGTGCTCAGATCGGCCTGGTATGCCTAGGGATCTACTTACTTCACACTGAGGGACAAACTCTAGCTGGTAATTTACAAGTTGCCATGAGCAGTGCTGAAATGGAATACTTAAAACCGACCTTTCCCGAAGAAAAAGTGAGGGTAGTTTCTGAAAAAGTATATTTTCGATTTTCGAAATTAAAGTGCAAAGTAAAGATGTTTAATTCGCATAATGAGATCATCTGTCAGGGAACGATTTCCGGAATGTTAAAGCATGAACAGCGTGGGTAAAAGAGTGGTCATAACAGGAATGGGAATTTGTGCACCAAATGGAATCGACCTGAAATCCTTTGCTGATGCTTTGGAGAAAGGCAGCAGTGGTATCCGATTCCATCCGGAATTAGAAAAACTAAATTTTAGATGTCAAGTTGCTGCAAAGCCTAATGTTAAACAAGATCATATAAATCATTACTTCACATCTCTTGAACAAAAAGGATTGTTGGCAAGCGGGCTCATCTACGGAGTAATTGCGGGAGTGGATGCCTGGAAAGATGCCGGATTAGAACCTACGGAAGCTGAAAGGACAGATTGGGATAGTGGGGTGATTTTCGGAACGGGAATCCTGGGAATTGATAAGTTACGAGAAGCAATTTATCTGATAGATGAGGGCAAGACCAAAAGATTAGGGAGCACCTCCGTAACCCAAACCATGGCGAGTGGCATCAGTGCTTATTTAGGAGGTATAATTGGAGCGGGGAATCAGGTCACTACAAACTCATCAGCCTGTACCACGGGTACTGAAGGACTACTTATGGCTTACGAACGAATCTCATCGGGGAAGGCCGAGCGAATGCTTGTGGGAAGTTGTAGTGACAGCGGACCCTATGTATGGGGCGGCTTTGACGCCATGCGAATTCTGCCGAGAAATTATAATGAGC
>JABDQM010000093.1 GCA_013042315.1 Flavobacteriaceae bacterium
ATCTCAGATCGGGCAGTACTATTGAGAATCAGATGATGGGGGGGTTGAGTCTTTACACAGACAGCATACATATCTCTTTAAAGAACCCCGCTGGATTGGGTAAATTACGCTTAACAACCTACACTGCGGGATTAAGTCATAAAGAAATTTCCCTCAACAGTTTTACGGATCAGGAAAAGTCGTCTGTTACCAATTTAGAATACCTGGCTATAGGATTCCCTCTGAGCCCTAAAATATCCGCAGCGCTCGGAATCAGGCCTTTCTCTTCGGTAGGTTATGATGTTCTGCAGGAAACCACAGATCCTTCCGGCAACGAGGTAAACAATTTGTATTCAGGTAGTGGTGGAATCAATCAGGTATTTTTCTCGCTTGGTTTTGAGTTGGCCAAAAACCTCAATCTCGGGGCATCTGTTAATTACAATTTTGGAAACCTCGAAAATGAAAAAGTCCAGCAAATAGATGGCCTGCAGTTTGGAACCAGGGAGACACAAGCTTCTGAAGTAGGGGGTTATGATTTTGTTTACGGCCTTACATTTACTCCAAAAATAGGTGAGAAACATACACTTTTCACCTCAGCAGTGATCAACACTCAGGTAAATCTAATCTCAGAAAATGCACAAACCATAGGATCCTTCTCTCAGGCAACAGGGGCTACCATCGAAGAGCTCGATGTTGACCTGCAGACTCAAGGACTAAAAAATACCGAACTCAAGATTCCTACTATCGCCACCTTTGGCCTTGGGTACGGGGAGGACAAAAAATGGTTTCTGGGTGCCGAGTACAGCTTTCAACAATTAAGTAGTTTTGAAAATCGATTCCTGAAAATTCAGAATCAGGAGTATACAGATGCCAGTAGTTACGCCTTGGGGGCCTTCTATATTCCGGATTACAACTCCTTTGGGAGCTACTTTAAAAGGGTGACATACAGGGCAGGCCTGAGATACGATTATACCGGTGTGGTCGTGAATGAAAAGGAGATTCAGAACTTTGGCATAACTTTTGGTCTTGGTTTACCGTTGGGGGGAAGTTTCTCCAATCTGAATCTAGGATTTGAATGGGGTAAAAGAGGTACAACTGCCGCAGATCTTATTGAAGAAAAATACTTCAGGATTAACATAGGTCTCTCATTTAATGATAGATGGTTCCAAAAAAGGAAAATAAATTGATAAAAAATTAGTACATTAACCGCTTTAAAACGTAACACGATGAAAAAGGAACTTTACTTAATGATGTTTGCCGTTGTAGGCTTTACAGGCATTAGTTTAGGACAGGCGCAAAATCCTGAATGCATGACTAATCTTTCTATTTACGCGGAGCATGCAAAAGTTAAAAATTACGATGCTGCTTACGGCCCGTGGAAAATGGTTTACGAAGCATGTCCTGATATCAACAAGGCCAATTTCTCTTACGGGGAAAGGATCCTAAAGTACAAGGTAGAAAATAGCAGTGGAGCTGAAAAAGATGGGTTTATTCAAGACCTTATGACACTCTACGATAATAGCAACAAGTATTACCCGCAAAGTTTTCCACCTAGTGGAGTCGCTATTGATAAAGTCCTTTTGATGTATGATAATAAGATGGCTTCAGATGAGCAGATCTTTAATATGTTGGACAAGGCTTTTAAGGAAGACAGAAAAAACTTTAAGAATCCAAAGGCGCTATATCTCTATTTCTCTAGTCTGGTAGATCTTTACGAAGCCAATAAAAAGGAGTTGCAGGACGTCTTTAACACTTATGACGATGTCACGGAAAAGATTGAAGAGGAGAATGGGGAATTGACAGATATCATTACAAAACTGCTCCCTAAAGAAGATGCAGGAACCTTAACTTCAAAGGAGAAGAGAAGATTGAGGGTAGCTACTACCAATTCAGAGTCTTACGGTAAGATTGCCGGTAGTGTAGATTCTAAATTAGGAGCACTAGCCGATTGTGAGAACTTGATTCCTCTTTACGAAAGGAGCTTTGAATCCAAAAAAGATGATGTAGACTGGGTAAAAAGAGCTGTGGGAAGAATGTTTAGTAAAGAATGTACAGACGACCCTATGTTCCGAAAGTTGTTCGAAGCTCAATTAGCGCTCGACCCATCTGCTGACGCCTATGTTTATGGAGGAACCCTGAAGAAAAAGTCTGGAGACAATAGTGGGGCCATTGCCGATTTTAACAAGGCATTGGATTTAGAAACAAACCCTAAGAAAAAATCAAACATCGCTTATAAAATCGCGACGAGTTACAGAAGAACTAGTAAATCTACGGCAAGAAATTATGCAATGAAGGCAATCGATGCCAACCCATCCAATGGGAACGCCTACTTGCTCATTGCGAACCTTTATGCTTCAAGTGCCAACGAGTGTGGGGAAACCCCATTTGAAAAGCGCGCAGTGTATTGGAAAGCTGCTGATATGGCTCGTAAGGCCGGGCGTGTAGATCCATCATTGAGTGGCAGGGCTGGTCAGGCGGCTTCAAGTTACGCTGCCAAAGCTCCCTCAAAAACAGATATCTTTAATTCCGGGATGGCCGGAAAGACCCTCAGCTTTAAGTGTTGGGTAGGTGGGAGCATAACAGTCCCCAGCTTGTAAATGTGATGATACCCAAGGGTAAACAAATAATATATCCGATTGCCATAGTATGTACTGTGGCAATCTTTTTTTATGGCTGTCAGGATACCTACAAAAGGGTTGGAGATGAAAAGCAAATTGAAATTTATCCGCAGGGAATAGCTCAAAATTTTGAGTTGACCTACACAGAAACCACTGAAGAACTGGAAAGTGAAGACCAAGGTTCTTCAAGGGTAATCGCAATATTAAAAAGTCCGGTAAGTGAGGACTTTGACAACATGCTATTTAAGTACCGCACATTTCCCGAAGGCCTTGAGGTGGAATATTACGACCAGGACAATAATAAAAGTACCATCAGTGCTGATTACGGTATTATCTATTCCCAAACCAATATAATAGATCTGAGAGGGCAGGTGGTCATTGAGACCCACGACGGCAAAAAACTTGAAACACCCCAATTATACTGGGATCGAAAAGCAGAATGGATATTTACGCAGGAAAAGTTTACCTATACTAATCCTGAGGACGGTACTGTCATGGATGGGGAAGGAATGGACTTTAACCGGGATTTTAGTTATTTTAAGGCCAATAGGACCTATGGAACAATGACCATAAAAGAAGATGAATCATGATCAAGATCTTGCGATTTACAGAATACCTTTACTTAATTGTTGCCCTCATCTCCATTTATAAAATAGGGGAGCTCTGGGAGACCGACCGACAGGGAACCTATATCTTTATCTTTTTTGCAGTAGTTTCGCTGGCAATGTTTCTATTTCGTCGAAATTACCGCAGACGTTTTGAAAAGAGGAAGCGGGATAACAACTCATAGCCTTGGATAGTTCTATTGTAATCATTCTGACATGCCTGGTGCTGTCTGCCTTTTTTTCGGGAATGGAAATCGCCTTTGTCTCGGCTAATAAAATTCACATCGAAATTGAGAAGAAGCAAACCGGTTTCCTGGCCAGGGTACTAGCCCTGCTCACCCGTAAGCCCTCTAAATTTATCGCTACCATGCTCATCGGCAACAATATTGCCCTAGTAGTATATGGGTTCTACATGGGCGATCTGCTTATGGCGTGGTTTAGACAAATGCTCCCTTCTGATTATCGTTTTTTACAGCTTGCTTTTACCGACTTTAGTCTCCTTACCCAGACGATTATTTCTACCCTTATTATTCTCATTACGGCAGAATTCCTGCCCAAAGTGTTTTTTCAGATTTATGCCAATACCCTTTTAAAGATCCTTGCCATTCCGGCATATTTGTTCTACGCGATATTTTCGCCGGTATCCGACTTTATCATCAAGGTGTCGGATTTTATTTTGCGTACGTTTTTTAAGACGGATGGAGATCAGGTGCAACTCGCTTTTAGCAAAATGGAATTGGGGGATTATATTACGGAACAAATGGAGGCTGTGGAGGAAGAAGACGATGTAGATTCTGAAATCCAAATTTTTCAGAATGCACTCGAATTCTCCGAAGTAAAAGCAAGGGAGGTCATGGTTCCCAGGACTGAAATCACAGCGGTTGAGTTACACGAAACTCCGAAGTCACTGGCAAAATTATTTTCTGAAACTGGGTATTCAAAGATCTTGGTATACAAGGAAACCATTGATGACATCATAGGATATATCCACTCATACGAGCTGTTTAAAAAACCAAAAACCATCAAGAGTATCTTACTGCCGGTGGAGTTTGTTCCCGAAACCATGTTGATTCATGAAATATTAAAAATCCTGACGAAGAAACGAAAAAGCATGGCCGTTGTCCTGGATGAATACGGCGGCACTTCAGGGGTGATGACCGTGGAGGATATCGTAGAAGAGCTATTTGGCGAAATAGAAGACGAGCACGACTCTACAGATCTTTTGGAAGAACAGACCGGTGAGAATACTTTTACATTTTCGGCCCGACTCGAAGTGGACTACATTAATATAACCTATAAACTGGAACTCCCGGATACTGAAGAATTTGAGACTATCGGGGGTCTTTTGGTTCACGAAACTGGCGAAATACCGGAAAAAGATACAGAAATAAGGATTGGCGATTACCTCTTTACCATCCTTGAAGTATCGAGTACCAAGATCGATTTGGTCACCCTCGAAGTCCTTCAGGACGACTAGCCTCCAAGCCGTCATCAGATAGCTATAGATTAACTTTTATTATTTAAGGGAAAATGGTAATTTCGCCCACTGATTTTAAACAATCTAGATAAATGGCAATTTTAGAGAATATTCGGAAACGAACTACGGTTTTGATCCTGATCATTGGGATGGCATTATTCGCCTTTGTGATTTCGGGAATCTTCACCAGTGATGGATTTTCCGGAGGTAAGGTAGGTTCTTCAGTTGGTGAGATCAACGGGGAAGAAATATCCATAGACGATTTCAGACAAAAATTGGAAAGGGCCACAAGAACCAGCGGACAATCCGCATCTTCCATGCAATTGGTCAATAATATCTGGAATCAGATAGAGCGCAACACTTTGCTCGATCAGCAGATTGAGGCGCTTGGGATCGACATCGAACAGGATCAAATTATCGAAGTCATTAAAAGCAGTCCAGGACTGGCGCAAAACCCTCAGTTTGCAGATGACAACGGGCAGTTTGATGAAAGAAAATTCCGAGATTTTATCCTAGAGCTAAAAATCAATGCCCCCGCTCAATACGAGGATTGGTTGCAGGATGAGCAGGCCATTATTGAAAATGCCAAGCAACAGGTGTATTTCAATCTTGTAAGGGCAGGTATGGGTGCTACACTAAAAGAAGGAGAGCTCGACTATAAATTGGCCAACGACAAGGTAGATATAAGATATGTACGTGTTCCTTTTGCTTCTATTCCGGATAGCACCATAACGGTCACAAAAAATGAAATCGAGGCCTACATCAAAAAGAACGAGAAAAAATACACTCAGGAAAAATCGCGGGATATTCAATTTGTATATTTCGAAGAAGGACCATCTGATGCAGATGTTGCCGCCACTGAAGCTGCCATTACAAGTCTGTTGGATGACACTGTTGAATACTTTGAAGACCGTGATACTACAGAGACCCTCGCTGGTTTCAGGAATACTGAGGATGTCGTTGCCTTTCTAGATCGAAATTCTGATGCTAAATACGACAGTATTTTCAAGGCAAAGTCGGAGTTGCCGACAAGATTCGCCGACTCACTAGTTTCACTTGGGATAGGAGAGTTATTTGGTCCATATAGGGACGGAGATGTTTTTAAAGTATCCAGAATGATGGCTAAGAAGCCCAATGGCTCAGTAAAAGCCAGTCATATTCTAATCACCTATGAGGGTGCTGAACGCGCTAACCCGGAAGTTAGTCGCACCATGGAGGAAGCTCGCGAGAAAGCTGAAGAAGTGCTGGAGCAAGCCTTAAAGCCCGACGCCGTTTTCGCCCAATTAGCACGAGACAATTCAGACGGTCCATCTGGACCTAGAGGAGGTGATCTAGGATTTTTTCAGGAAGGTATAATGACTCCAAAATTCAATGACTTTGCATTCAACAATCCGGTGGGATACATTGGCCTTGTGGAAACAGAATTTGGCTTCCATATCGTAAAGGTCGATGAAAAACGCGATCTGTATCAGCTCGCTACCCTCACCAGAGACATTCAGGCATCAGAGGAAACAATAAATACCTTGTTTACAGACGCTACCAAATTTGAAATGACGGCGGTTGATTCTGATAAAAGCCTTAGCGAAGTTGCACAGGAAAATGAATTTGTGGTAAGACCTGTAAACCGTCTAAAGGCTATGGATGAAAACCTTCCGGGTCTGGGAGCTCAGAGAAGAATAGTACAATGGGCCTTTAACGAGGAAACCAAATTGGGCGATATCAGAAGATTTGATGTCAATAACGGTTATGCGGTAGTACAATTGACGGCAACTTACAAAGCAGGGCTGATGGACGTTGAAGACGCTTCAGTTACCGTATTGCCCATCCTTCGCAAACAGAAGAAGGCCGAAAAGATAAAAGCAGAAAATACAGGGAAATCTATGTCGGAAATCGCTGCTGAATACAATACCACAGTAGCTACGGCTACAGGACTGACCGTAAAAACGCCAACGATACCGGGAGCGGGAAGAGAGCAACTAATAGTGGGTACGGCGTTTTCTATGGAAGTAGGGAAAACGTCTAACTTACTCGCAGGTGAGTCGGGAGTATTCAAATTTGAGGTGACCAAGAAGGAAGATGCACCTGAATTGGATAATTATGTCACTTATGCCAATAATCTTCAGTCTTCAAGTGCAGCTAGGGTGGCTAACAGCCTGGTAGAAGCTTTAGAGGAGAAAGCAGAAATCGAAGACAACCGATCTATCTTCTATTAAATAGACTTATAATTAATACAAAAGCCCTGGTTGTCCGGGGCTTTTTTTATGGAATAAGCTCATCATAGGCCAGGATGGTCTGGTATCCCTTTTTATTGAAGTACGATCGGATACTTTCGTTCCCGGTAGCCAGGACAAAATCTCCACCCCATGCCCCCAGGCTTTTAATAACACCCTTAAAATCGGGAAACAACTGATCCTGTATCCTTTGAAGTTGAAGCGCATCAGAAAGGAGTTCTTCGTGTTCCAGCATCAGCGTCTCAAATTCTGATAATTCGCTGCAGCTAGTAACTGCCCTTGTGATTTCGGAGATCTGCGTTAAAAACCCCTGTTGGTTGGCTACGTTTTTTCTGTAATGGGAAATGGCCGCCCTGCTATTCTGCTTTCTGTTGAGGTGAATAAAGAACAAGCTTTTCCTGAACGGCGGATTGTATTCCAAAAGTTCGATTTCCGGGACCTTATTCCTAAGCGTGTAGATCAGGGGTTGGTTATGTTGAGCACAGGCTATGTCGTAACCACTGCCTGAAAACCCATTCCACAATAAGGTAAAGGCATCTACGCCGGCCCATTGGGCAATATTGTTGATCAGGGTGGAAGAACTGCCAAGACCCCATTTCCTCGAAAATTCAAGTTGGGATGTAGCTAAGCTGGACTTCATTTTATCCAAAAATTCCGGATTCAGATTAACGGCTTCCCTTAGGAGGGTCAAGAGGGTGTTTCGAATATCCGATCCTTTAGAGATTGATGCGTTAGGCTTTAGCTCTACTTCTGTGAAAGTAGTTTCAAACCATACATTTTGTTCCTCATCTACACTTTTCCATTGAAGACCTTTCCCGCTCCCGGGCTCAATCGATAATTCTTGTCCAAGCTTCGTTGGTAACCCAAGGGCGAGGGCTCCATCGAGAACAGCGTATTCTCCTGTGAGCAGTAGTTTTCCATTACTTCTGAATGTCTCTTTCATTTTACGATCCCCTGAGTTGGTCTAATGCTTCTACTACCGCATGATGCGTGGCACTGTGTTTTTTAAAATATTCAACCAATTGCTTTTTCTCCGTATCGGAGGCCTTGAGCTGGTTGAGAATGTTCAAAAGGTGCATTTTCATATGCCCCTGCTGTATTCCTGTGGTGACCAGAGATTGTACAGCTGCAAAATTTTGAGCTAGTCCCGCTACAGCTACTATACCCATAAGTTGTTTGGCATTAGGATGCTGCAAAATTTCGAGGGCGAGCTTAACCAAGGGGTGCAAACTGGTTAGTCCTCCCACTGTGCCCAGAGCAAGGGGTATTTCAATCCAAAAATGGAAATTGCCATTTTCAATACGGGCTTGTGTTAGGCTCTGGTACGATCCTTGTCTGGCTGCATATGCATGAATACCGGCCTCAACTGCCCTGAAATCGTTTCCTGTGGCAAGAACTACGGCATCGATTCCATTCATGATTCCTTTGTTATGGGTTACCGCCCTGTGGGGTTCCACATTGGCAATCGCAACTGCTCTGACCATCTTTTCTGCAAATTCCATAGCACTGATACCCGAAGCGGCACCCAGGTCGTCAATTGGGCAGCTCACTTCTGCTCTAACCAGGCATTTGGGGACGTAATTGGAAAGAATACTCATCACCACCTCAATCGATTCTTCGCCATTGGGAAGAATCTGAGATTGACTAGCCTCCTTTCGAAGCGTTTTAGCAAATTGTTCCAAACAGGAATTGATAAAGTTGGCCCCCATTGCGTCCAGGGTATCGAAAGTGCAATGCAATTGGAAATAATCTTCCAGCTCTTCCGTTTTGTCGCGTAATTCTACACTCTTGATGCCTCCTCCCCGGGCGACCATATTCTTAGTAATCGCAGTGGTCTCATCAAAGAATTTTGGTTTTATGGCAGTAAAAAATTCCTGTAATATTTCTTTATCTCCCCGATACATAAAATGCACCTGCCCTATTTTTTCAGTTCCCAGAACCGTAGTTTTAAAGCCCCCTCTTGAAAACCAGAATTTAGCGGCTTTGCTCGCAGCGGCCACTACTGAGCTTTCCTCTATAGCCATGGGTATGGCGTAGGTTTCTCCGTCAATTAAAAAATTGGGGGCGATCCCCAATGGCAGATAGTAATTGGTGAGTGTATTTTCGATGAATTCGTCATGCAGCTGTTGTAGCTTCCTATCGTCATTCCAATAGGTTTTGATCAGAGAAATACTCGCTTCAGGATCTTGAGTGTAGCGTTCTGCTATCCATCGTATTTTTTCGTCCTTAGACAGTTTGGAAAATCCTTCAATAGGTAAGCGCATGGTAAAAAGGTATATGCGCTCAAAGATAGTGATATTGACAATACTCTTTATCCGGGTTCAAGGGGCATAATCCATCGGATTTCGCTCGCTAAAAAGGTAATTTTTCCGAATAGCAGAAATAGCAATTGCCTCCCTGAAAGTTATTTTTTTAGGGAAAATATTAGTAAACTTGAGGGTTTGAACCTGAACAAGACTGTCGAATGAAAAAATACCTTCTGCTGTTTATTTTTCTGTCAGCAACTTCACTAGCATTTACTCAACAAAAAAATATTTCCCTCGAAGAGATCTGGGGAGGTAAATTCTCTACCAAAGGCCTCCAGGAATTAAGGTCGATGAACGATGGCGAACACTACACCATTCTGAACATCGATAATGCCAGAGGGGTAAGTAGTATAGAACAGTTTGCCTATGAAACTCTTGAGCGTACCACTACCATTCTTTCTTCTGAGGAAAACGGAGTGCCCTTATTTAGTTCATATACTTTTAGCGAAGATGAATCCAAAATATTACTGGCCACTGAAGTGGAAAGAATCTACCGACGCTCACGTAAGGGAATCTATTATGTCTATGATAAAGCCAGAGAAACCACACTAAAAATTTCCGACCAAAAGATCATGTCACCCTATCTTTCCCCGGATGGGTCTAAGGTGGCTTATGTCTTCGAAAACGATCTTTACCTTTTCGAACTGCTCACCGGCAGCACCCAACGTATCACCACCGATGGGGAATACAATGCAATTATTAACGGTGTCACAGACTGGGTTTACGAAGAGGAATTTGGATTTGTACGCGCGTTCGACTGGAATTCTGACGGGACGATTCTGGCATTCCTGCGCTTTGATGAAAGGGCTGTCCCCGAATTTTCTATGGATGTATACGGAGAGGATCTTTATCCTTCGCAACACCGTTTTAAATACCCTAAAGCCGGAGAAGAGAATTCAAAAGTGACGCTTCACCTGTATAAATTGGAGGAGGGCTCCACAGTGGATATTGACCTTATGGATGCCTATTATATTCCCAGGATCCAATGGAAGAATCAGGCAGATGAGTTGAGTGTGCAAACCCTTAACAGGGCACAGAATGATCTAAAGTTGTACACAGTAGATGCTGATGACGCTTCTGTTTCCCTTTTGCTGGAAGAAAAAGACCAAGCCTATGTAGACGTTACCGATAACCTTACCTTCCTCGCAGACGATAGTTTTATCTGGACCAGTGAGAAGAGTGGTTTCAACCATATTTATCTCCACAAGCCAGACGGAAGTTTAAAAAAACAGCTCACCGAAGGCCCTTGGGAAGTGACCAATTATTACGGATATGATCCCGGTAGTAAGTCGATTTTTTACCAGAGTACAGAAAATGGATCTATCGTTAGAGATATTTACAAAATTGGCATCAATGGGAGAAATAAAAAAAGACTAACCGAAATGGAGGGTACTAACAGTGCAGCCTTCAGTACCAATTACACCTATTTCATCAATACCTTCTCCAATACCGAGGTACCCTATAGATATACATTGCATAAGGCTTCAGATGGAAAAAAGATCAAGGACATCCTCGACAATTCTTCTCTGGCCGAACTGCTTCAAGGCTACAATCTTAGTCCCAAGGAATTTTCAACCCTAGAGATCAATGGTTTTGATCTCAATATGTGGATGATAAAACCAGTTGATTTCGACCCAAATAAAAAGTATCCACTTCTTTTATTTCAATACAGCGGACCGGGATCACAACAGGTCGCGAATCGCTGGTTGGGAAGTAATGACTATTGGCATCAAATGCTCGCTCAGCAAGGAATCGTAGTTGCTTGCGTAGATGGACGGGGAACCGGATTTAAAGGAAGGGATTTTAAGAAAATGACCTACAGGGAACTGGGGAAATTTGAAGTAGAAGATCAAATTTCAGCAGCGAAAAAACTCAGCGAATATTCCTGGATAGACGAAGACCGAACCGGGATCTGGGGGTGGAGCTATGGAGGATTTATGTCGTCCAATTGTATTCTACAAGGCAATGATACATTTGAACTCGCTATAGCAGTGGCTCCGGTAACCAGCTGGCGGTTTTATGACACGGTGTATACCGAACGCTATATGAGTACCCCTCAGGATAATCCCAACGGCTATGATGACAACAGTCCTCTTACCTATCCAGCCATGCTTAAAGGAGACTATTTATTGATTCACGGTTCAGGGGATGATAATGTTCATGTTCAGAATACGATGAGAATGGTTGAAGAACTGGTGCAGGCGAATAAGGATTTCGATTGGGCCATTTACCCCGATAAGAGCCACGGTATTTCCGGGGGGAACACGCGCCTACAACTGTACAACAAAATGACCAATTTTATACTAAACAAACTCTAACAATCCAAGAATATGGCAATGACAAACAAACCAGCGCACGAAAGAGAGTTATTTGGCCACCCGGCCGGACTCTACATCCTGTTTATGACTGAAATGTGGGAGCGATTTTCATATTACGGGATGCGGGGAATATTAGTGCTTTACCTAACCGCTGAGACATTGGGAGACAATCCCGGTCTGGGCTGGCTGAGCAACGAGGCACTCTCCCTCTATGGCTGGTATACCATGCTGGTTTATGTGGCTTCTATTCCCGGGGGCATCATTGCTGATAAAATTATTGGGCAGAAGAAAGCCGTAATGATAGGAGGCTTCTTGCTGGTTGCGGGACATGGCATTCTTTCAGTTGAGGTCATGTGGGCCTTTTACACGGGTCTCGGGCTGATTATTTCGGGAGTCGGGATGCTAAAACCCAATATCTCCACCCTGGTGGGAGGCTTGTATCAGCAAGGTGACGAAAGGCGAGATAAGGGCTTTTCTATTTTTTATATCGGAATCAACACCGGAGCTGCATTGGCCGCACTTTTAGTGGCCTGGGTAGCAGATGAGTGGGGGTGGCACGCCGGTTTTGGCCTTGCAGCAGTAGGGATGGTTCTGGGGCAGGTAGTTTACCTCTCCGGGCAAAAGTACCTGGTATCTGTAGGGAATAAACCCAAACCTGTAGAAGCCAATAGCGATGATGTTTCTATAAAACAGATTTTTCAACAACAGTTTACGACCTCAAAGACACTTCTAATTACCGTTTTGCTCGCTGCAACTTCAAGTCTTGCAGCCTGGTTCTATATTGGTAACCAAAAGATCGCATATATCGTATTTTTTATTTTCCTCTCGGTTGTTGTTGGTATGATGGTGACCATCTACCAGGATCTTAGGTCTCAGGTTGAGAAAGACAGATACTTGGTTTTACTACTTTCTTTTATTATCGTGATCGTTTTTTGGGGGGCATTTGAACAGGCCGGTGGCCTCATGAATTTATACGCAGAAAACAGGACCGACAGGTTCGTCTTTGGCTATGAAATTCCGGCTGCAGCTTTTCAATTCTTTAATCCTTTTTACATCATGGTATTTGCCGTTCCTGTAGCCAATTTCTGGCTGTGGTGGAAGCATAGGGGGAAAGAGGCGTCCTCCTTGTTTAAGATGGCCAATGGAGTGATTATTATGGGACTGGGATTTGTATTTATGGTCTTCGCCTCCATGCAGTACGAAGAACTAGGGAAATCAGCCTTATACTGGCTGGCGTTGGCTTACCTGTTTCATACGCTGGGAGAATTATGTGCTTCCCCTGTAGCACTTTCCTTTATCACTAAATTGGCACCCTTGCGATACGGTGCCCTGATGATGGGAGTGTACTTTGCTGCAACAGGATTGGGGAATAAGGTAGCCGGACTTATTGGCGAGTCGGCCTCGGAAGCAGGGGAACTCAACATATTTGCCGGGATCACTATTTTCTGTGTCATCTTCGGTATTCTGGTAATTATGCTACTTAAACCATTAAAAAGATTAACACACGGAGTAGAAGAAGAAGAAAGGGCGATAGAAAGATAGCTACCGTAGCCTTCGATTGATTTATACCTAACTAACCACAAAAGAACCACTGATGAATACTGATATCGAAAACCTGTTTAAAGACAAGGTGTTGGGGCATCCCGCTGGCCTATTTGTCCTGTTTTTTACCGAAATGTGGGAGCGTTTTTCTTTCTACGGAATGCGCGTTCTTCTAGTGCTGTTTCTAACCGCTCCAATCCTCGATAGCAATCCCGGCTGGGAATGGCCAAGGGAACACGCTCTTGCATTGATTGGGACTTACGCATCACTTCTATACTTAACCCCCATTTTGGGGGGTTATATCGCAGATAAACTCATCGGCTACAAAAAGGCCATTATTATAGGTTGTTTTGTAATGACCCTGGGTCATGCGTGTATGGCCCTTGAAACGGTATGGAGTCTCTATGTCGGCCTTGCTCTGCTGGTTATCGGAACCGGATTTTTTAAACCCAATATCACTTCGGTGATCTCAGAGATGTACAGGGGAAAGGAATCCAAAAAGGATGGAGCCTATACAATTTTCTATATGGGTGTAAACGCCGGTGCCTTCTTTGGGATGATGCTCTGTGGATACCTGGCAGAGAATTACGGCTGGGCATGGGGCTTTGGCCTTGCAGGGATCTTTATGTTCTTTGGAATGCTTCGATTTTGGCTAGCAGGAAGCCTTTTTGGTAAAATAGGGGATAAGCCCTTAAAGGCCTCAGAAGTATTTGATGCTACAGAAACAGAAGAACAGGAAATAGAAGAAAAACCCAATCCCTTCACAAAATTTGACTACCTCCTGATCATCCTGTCTTCCCTCGGGGGTTTAATGTACTTATTCAACGATCCCTTATCTAAGATCGAGCAAATCAATTTTTTGGATTTTAATTTATTCGGGTTGGGAGGCTCAAATGAAACAATAATAATAGCAATTCTTCTATTCCTGATCCTTATTATCGGGCGGACAATTCGCTACACTAAGGTGGTGCGAAACCGCATATTTGCCGTATCAATTTTTGGAATCTTTACCGTGATTTTCTTTGCGACTTTCGAGCAAAATCTCGGTACTATGACCATTTTTGCCAGGGATTATACAGACAGGACACTCACCGGCTCTGCTTCTCTGATCTTTAAAATTGTCGATGCCCTTCTTACTACGGTACCTATGATGATCATTACATGGGTGCTTTATTTGCTTTTTAAGAAGACCTATACCCGCATTCCCTATTCCAATTTCGCCCTCGGAATTGCTTTTGCAGGCATATGGGGTTTATTGATATTCAGACTCTACGAAAAATTTGCCCAAACGGGAAATGAGGTGGAAGCCAGCTGGTTTGCCATTTTAAACTCTTTCTTTATTATTACTCTTGCGCCTCTGTTTTCGCGCTGGTGGGAGAGTAAATACAATCCAAGTGCCGCGCATAAATACGGCATAGGCCTGGTTCTGCAGGGACTTGGTTTTGGGGTGCTCGTATTTGGCACACTCAGTATTCCTCAGGGAGCCGCTACCGCTTCTGTGAGTATGATCTATCTGATACTTGCTTACCTGCTCATCACCATGGGTG
>JABDQM010000101.1 GCA_013042315.1 Flavobacteriaceae bacterium
TTGTTTACGGGAACAATGGCCTGCTTCCCGTGAAGATGTACAAATCTTTGGTCGTCGGGATGTACACAAATTGCGGTATCGCCCAAAATAGTCTCCGGTCTGGTGGTTGCTATAGTGAGCTGCTCACTGCTGCCCTCTACGGCATAATTGATATAGTAGAGTTGCCCTTGTTTTTCTTCGTAAATGACTTCTTCATCAGATAAGGTGGTCTTGGCTTCAGGATCCCAGTTTACCATCCTATACCCCTTGTAGATCATGCCTTTCTTGTACAGGTCGATAAAAACCTTGATGACAGACGCAGACATATCGTCATCCATGGTAAATTTTGTCCTGTCCCAATCGCAGGAACATCCTAGTTTTTTCAATTGCTCAAGGATTACACCACCATAGGTATTCGTCCAATCCCATGCGTGTTGAAGAAATTCCTCTCTCGTCAGATCTGATTTACTGATCCCCTCCTCTTTGAGTTTATTCACTACTTTGGCTTCCGTTGCAATGGAGGCGTGATCCATACCGGGCACCCAACAAGCATTTTTACCTTGCAGACGCGCCTTTCTTACCAGAACGTCCTGAATGGTGTTATTGAGCATATGACCCATATGCAATACCCCGGTTACGTTAGGAGGTGGAATTACTATGGTATACGGTTCTCTCTGATCTGGGACAGAGCTGAAATAATCATTTTTCAGCCAATAGTCATACCATTTATCTTCTATTTTACCTGGGTCGTATTTTGATGGAATCTTCATTTTTGGTATGATTCTTGACTTTTAGGGGTGAATGTGTTGGATTTTATGGGTTGATTAAGAATACGGGCGTGAAAACCGAACAAAATTAACTTGTGAAATACGAAACAAAAATAAGTAACGTTAGTAGATAACAAAAGAATTTTGGATGTTGTTGCAAATATGCTACATTTGAGATTCCTCAAAAAGTAATGTGATGAAAAAAATAGTTTTATTATTGTTTGTTGGCCTAATGGCCTTAAGCGTTCAAGCTCAGGACAAAACGGCTAAAATTCAATTCAAAACCGAAACGGTAGACTACGGCCAGATTGAAAAAGGGAGTGACGGGATTAGAATCTTTGAATTCACCAACACCGGTGAAGCTCCACTGATCATTTCTAAAGTGAGCTCTAGTTGTGGTTGCACCATCCCAAAGAAACCCGAAGAACCTATTTTGCCCGGCAAAACAGGAGAAATTCAGGTGAAATATGATACCAACAGGGTTGGGCCTATCAGAAAGGCCATCACGGTGCTTTCCAATGCAGACACTCCTACTAAGGTTTTAAAAATCAAAGGTGAAGTTAAACCAATTGACGGCAAATAAGACTTAAAGAAATATATAGGAAAGCCCTGGCCTTATGGTCAGGGTTTTTTATTGAAGACATCTTTAAGAGTAAAGGAGAACAATAGATCCGAATCGTATCTTTCGATCAGTAAGCGAACTTTTTTACCCTCTTTTTCATTGATCATGTTCATGATCTCCTGGAGCTTGTATTTATGTACGCGTTTCCCGTTGACTGCGAGAATCACGTCGCCTTCTCTGAGGCCAGCTTCATCCGCGGGACTGCCCGCTCTGATACCCGATACGATGATCTCGGGCACTAAGCTAAGTCGCGTTCTGTTTTCCATAAGGATTTGAACATCACCAAAGCTGCGCTCATCATTTTTTACTACTCCCCTGCTATCGGTGATCCTTTCGGCTATATATCGCAGACCGTTGTGCTGTAATTCGAGTCCGCTCATATTAAAGCGAAAAGGTTCATTAAAAAAACTATTCTTTTTTAATTGTATGACGTTATTTTGATAATTAAAAACAATATTGAATCTCCTCAGTATCTCGCCACCTACAGTGCCATTCCTGTCACCGTGGTCCTTGATACTGCTAAACGAGAACATATCGGGGAAGGCTGCCTTTGCATTGTTCAGTTCAAAATCACCCAATTGCACTCTTCGAACCCTGGTTCTCTTACCAAAAATGCTGCCATTTAAACCTTTGCCCAGGTAATCGACATAGTGTTTCTCGGGAATATTAATCCCTTTTTCCAAGTCTTGAAACAACCAGACGGCATCACTACTGCCTGTATCAATAAGCAATTTTACGGGTACATTATCCTGATCCTCGAAGCTCACTTTTCCCGTGATATAAGCCTTTCTGTCTACTATGGAAAGTGGAATGGTTTGTGTGCTTTTGGAAGGCTTTTCATCGTAATAGTCAGGGTTGTGAAATTTGATAGATTTTCGTCCATAATTCACTTCCACTACAAAGTCGCGGAATAAATCAAAACCGATAATTCCGTGAATCGGAATACCCAGGGAAGGTGAAAAATTGATATCCTTGTCCAAAACGACAAAAATCTGTTGATCAAAATTTCGTATTTTCTTAATTTTAAAACTATTACCCCGAGAATTCAATGCCTTTATAGGCTCCCCTGCACCGAGACCATTGATTGTAATTTCCGAAACGTTTCTCAGTTGAATGGAGTCCTGGTCTGAGAGGTTGAAGAGCAAAGGTTTACTCACCCCTGAATCCAGGATAAAATTGAGTTTGGCATCGTTAATTTCCAGCGGAATAATAATGAGGTTATTGATGAGCTGGAAGTTTATTTTCTGTGACTTCACTCCTTCAGGCAAATGAAATTGCTGTGCTGTTCCCATTACAGGGAGGCACAACAGGAGAATAAGGCCCAGCCAAAATCGTCTTAAAAACATGCTAATTACATAGGTGTTACCTTTCTAAGATACAATTTATATCAATAGGTTGTGTCCCTTTTAACATTCCTCTAATTCCCGAATAATAACCGCTTTTCCAGTTGTTTTGTCCACCCTTATTTCCCATTTTTGTTGAAAATTAACGACATGCCTGTAATTTCCCGTAAAGGCTTAGCTATGCCTTCATCTCCTATCCGGAAACTGGTTCCTTATGCTGAGGATGCCAAAGACCGCGGGGTTGACGTTATTCACCTCAATATCGGGCAACCTGATATAAAAACACCCCAGGTTGCGTTGGATGCGATCAGGAACAACGATATAGAAGTACTTTCTTACAGCAGGACGGAGGGTACTGACCAGTTTCGAAAAAAATTGGCCGCTTACTACAAACCCTTTGGAGTTGACGTTTCACATAAAGACATTATTGTCACTACCGGAGGATCTGAGGCACTAGCCTTTGTCATGGGCAGTATTGCCGATGCTGATGATGAGATCATCATCCCTGAACCCTTTTATGCCAATTACAACGGCTTCGCTATAGCCTCTGGAATAAAAGTTGTTCCGGTGGTTTCCAATATCGAAAACAATTTTGCCCTGCCCCCGCTTGAGGAATTTGAGAAGTCGATTACCCCAAAGACCAAGGCAATTTTAATCTGTAACCCGGGTAATCCTACCGGGTATTTATACAAGAAAGAAGAAATCCAGAAATTGGCAGCCCTGGTTAAAAAGCACGATCTATTTTTAGTAGCCGATGAGGTTTATCGGGAATTTGCTTACGACGGATTAAAACACTATTCCATCTTGCAGGAACCGGGACTAGAAAATCACAGTATTGTCGTCGATTCGGTATCCAAAAGATACAGTATGTGCGGGGCCCGAATTGGTTTTCTCGTAACCAAAAACCAGTCGGTTATCCAAACCGCTCTAAAATTCGCCCAGGCCAGGCTTTCACCCCCAACCTACGCACAAATCGCCAGTGAAGCGGCTCTGAGCACGCCGCAAAGCTACTTTGATGACGTAATAGAAGAATACGTAGAACGGCGGGATGTCCTTTTAAAAGAGTTATCCAAGATAGAAGGCCTGAAGGTTGCTAGACCTCAGGGTGCCTTTTATTGTATGGTGGAATTACCGGTTGATGATGCGGATGATTTTGCGCAATGGTTGCTGGAAAAGTTCGAGTTAAACGGGCAGACAGTTATGGTTGCCCCGGCTGCCGGATTCTACGCAACAGAAGGTTTGGGTAAAAATCAGATAAGGATTGCATATGTGTTGGAGAAAAACCGGCTAATCAGGGCCGTTGAAATTCTAAAAGAGGCAATTAAAACATATTCCCAGGCGTGAAAGTACAGGAGCAAGTTTCGCTTAAGCCCTACAATACCTTTGGTATAGACGTTAAAGCGAGATACTTCGCGGAAGTCACAACTATCGAAGAGTTGGAATGGATCTTAGGTCAAGAAAACTATCCTAAAAAGATGATTCTCGGGGGAGGAAGTAATATGCTGCTCACCCAGGATCTCGACGCCCTTGTCATTCATATTGGCCTCCTGGGAAAAAATATCGTAAAACAGAAGGACAATTATGCGGAGATCAGGGTTATGGCAGGCGAAAACTGGCACGATCTTGTCCTCTGGACCCTGGAAAATAATCTGGGTGGACTAGAAAATCTCTCTTTGATTCCCGGAAGTGTCGGCAGCGCACCAATACAGAATATCGGGGCGTATGGGGTGGAACTTAAGGACCACTTTATAAGTTGTGAAGCCATCGAAATAGACTCTTGCAAACTACACACCTTTTCTCTGGAGGACTGTAAATTTGGTTATCGGGAGTCTTTTTTTAAACAGGAGGGAAAGGGGAAATACGTGATCACCTCTGTGAATTTTAGGTTGAGTACCAAAGATCACAAACTGCGAATTGGTTACGGCACAATTGGGGAAGAATTGAGTAATGCAAGCGTACTGCACCCTACGATCGAAGATATTTCCAGGGCTGTGATCCGAATTCGACAGCGAAAACTACCAGATCCGGCAATTTTGGGCAATAGCGGCAGCTTTTTTAAAAACCCGGTGGTAGAGGCCAGTAAATACGAAGAACTCAAAAAGCGCTATCCGGAGATTCCCTCTTACAGGATCTCGAAAAATGAAATTAAAATCCCTGCTGCTTGGATGATCGACACCTGCGGTTTTAAAGGCATACGCAAGGGAGACGCGGGGGTACATGAACGACAGGCGCTTGTCTTGGTAAATTACGGAAATGCAAGTGGTGAAGAAATACTCAAGCTAGCGAGACAAATTCAGGAGAAAGTAAAACTTAATTTTGGTATTTCCATCCACCCTGAGGTCAACATCCTATGACCGTTGTTAAGGACTAATCCCCATAAAAAAAGTAACCCTCAGAATCTTAAATTCCGAAGGTTACTTCAAACCAAACTAACCAAAAACTACATGAGCAATAATCAGTTGCTCATTTACCTAATTAAATTTAAGATCCCGTTATTATAAGAATCAATTTTATAAATTAGCGTTTCCACTATATACGTCAAAAGTGATATTTTTGGATGCCCTTGGGGTATTTTTTAATATCTCGTCCGCCCATGAGTATACTGCTTGAAAAACATATTGTTGAATTATTGCAGGAACGCAATGAGAAGGCTATCTCTCTTTTGTACGACCACTATGGAGATACTCTTTACGGTGTGGCCTTTAAGGTTGTTCGGGATGAAGAGCTGGCACAGGACGTGGTGCAGGAGAGCTTTGTAAAAATCTGGAAAAAGTCTCATACCTATGATCCGGCCAAGGCCAAACTGTTTACATGGCTTTTCAGAATTATCCGCAATACTGCAATTGACAAACTGAGAAGCGTACAAACAAAATCTGATAAGGAGATCCAATTAGACGTTTCAAACGTATATAAGCTAGGGATTGACGCTATTAAACCGGAGTTTATGGATGTCCGGGAGAATCTAGAAAAGATAGAGCATAAATACCAAGTGGTACTCGAAGCACTTTTTTTTCAGGGAATGACCCAACAGGAAGCCAGCGACGAATTAGACATTCCCCTCGGTACTATCAAATCAAGATTAAAAATAGGCCTGAGAGAATTAGGAAAAATCTACGGTAGTTCAATGGTGATGTTGATCTTATTAATTCTAAAGTGATGAAAGATAAAATAAAGGACTTTTTAGATTCCGATTTGCTGGAGAAGTACCTTCTCGGAGCAACTAGCCCCGAGGAAACTGCCCGGGCAGAGCGGTATATTGTAATGTATCCCGATGTCAGGAAGCAATTTGAAGAGCTTCAGGAGAATCTGGAAATATATGCCAAGATGCACGCCATGACAGCGCCTGAAGGCCTCAAAGCTAAAATCCTCCAAAGGATCAGGACTCAGGATCTGGGAAGAAGAAAATTCCGCCGATTCGCAATTGCCGCAAGTATTGCCGCCTTCCTTTTTGCAGGATCATCGTATTTCTTTTGGAATCAGAATATGAGTCTCAAGGATGAAAATACCATGGTTAACAACCGCATCCAGAACCTGGAAGCAGACATGAAACAACAACTGGAAGATGTACGAAACCAGTTTATCGTCCTCAATAACCCACAAACCAAGAAATATCTTGTCAATGGCAATGAAAAGGCTAGGGAATTGAAGGCTGTGGCTTACGTAAATCCGGTTAAAAAGTTGTCCTATATCAATGTTAGGAATTTACCCAACCTCCCTGAAGATCGGGTCTATCAAATGTGGGCTGAGGTCAATGGCGAAATGGTAAATCTTGGTATCATAAAAAGCATTGAAGACAAGGATAAGTTGCTTCCTTTACCCTATGGTAAAAATGCTATCAGCTATATTACCATCGAACCATTGGGTGGTAATGAAAGTCCGACTGTACAAAACATCGTAGCCAATCTTTCCTATTAGTTTTTTGGTTTTTGATTAACTTCTCAGCCCTCATTTTGGGGGCTTTTTTTTATATCTTTGCACAAAGCAAAACTATGAAGTTAGTTTTATTGACAATTGGTCTGTTAGCACTGGCTTTTGCCGGTATCGCCATAAAGATCTGGACACAGAAAGACGGTAAATTTGCAGGTACCTGTGCCAGTCAGAGTCCTTTCCTCAACAAAGACGGAGAGGCTTGTGGGATGTGCGGTAAATTGCCCGAAGAGCAAGAATGCAGAAACGAATCCTCCACTTTGCAATAGACTAAATTATTCGATCATCCTCGCTTCCCTAAAAAGTTAATTTGGATACCTCATCCCAGACGCTAAAGGAGAACATTGAGAAAGCCAAGGCTGGTAATCAGAAGGCTTTCAGTGCGCTGCTCGACAGATTTTGGAACGAGGTTTACGGATTTCAGCTGAGTCGGACTAAAAACGAAAATGATGCTGAGGATATCACTATTCAGACATTTTCCAGGGCATTTGATAAAATTCATAGCTATGATGATTCTTATGAATTTAAAACCTGGCTTTTCACTATTTCCAAGAATATTCACATCGATATGATCAGGAAGAGGAAAAGAAACGTTTGGGAGCAGAATCATCCCGGAAATCAGGAAGTCATACAAAAAGTGCTCGACAACGCCCCCAGCGCCGAAGATCAGTTGATCAAAGAGCAAAATCTGGCGAGTCTTTTGGGGCACATCAGGAACCTGAAACCACATTACCGAGAAGTGATCAATCTGAGGTATTTCCAGGAGCTTTCTTACGCGGCCATAGCGGAAGAGTTAAAAGAGCCTATCAACAATGTCAAAGTAAAGCTGCTGAGAGCAAAAAAATTACTGGCAGAAATGATTAAGGCAAAATAAAAATCCCCTATAACCCCAGAAAATTGGGATAATTTTTGTTCGTATATTTGTAAAAAATTGATCTATGAGCGAAGTAAGTACGGCCACTATAGCCCCACCAAAAGGCAAACCAAAATGGTTGAGGGTAAAACTCCCGACGGGGAAGAAGTATACTCAACTGAGAGCTTTGGTGGACAAGTACGACCTGCATACGATTTGCACTTCGGGAAGTTGCCCCAATATGGGCGAATGCTGGGGAGAAGGTACTGCCACTTTTATGATCCTGGGGAATGTCTGCACGCGATCCTGCGGTTTTTGTGGGGTAAAAACAGGACGGCCAGAGCAGGTCGACTGGGAAGAACCTGAAAAAGTTGCCCGTTCCATCAAGATCATGGGGATAAAACACGCGGTGGTTACTTCTGTAGATAGGGACGACTTAAAAGATATGGGTTCTATCATCTGGGCGGAGACCGTAAAAGCCATACGCAGGATGAATCCAGACACCACTTTAGAGACCCTTATCCCAGATTTTCAGGGAATAGAACGACATCTGGACAGAATCGTTGACGTTGCACCGGAGGTAGTTTCGCACAATATGGAAACGGTAAAGAGATTAACCCGCGAAGTAAGGATACAGGCCAAATACGAACGAAGTCTTTCCGTTTTGAAGTATTTGAAAGATGCCGGCGTCAACCGAACCAAATCGGGGATCATGCTGGGTCTTGGAGAGCTGGAGGAAGAGGTAATCGATACCATGGAAGATTTGCGTAGAGCCCGTGTTGATGTAGTCACTATCGGTCAGTATTTGCAGCCTTCAAAAAAGCACCTCCCGGTAAAAGAATTCATTACACCGGAACAATTTAAAAAATATGAAACTCTGGGCCTTGAAATGGGCTTCAGACATGTGGAAAGTGGGGCGTTGGTTCGCTCTTCATACAAAGCGCATAAACACATCCTCTGACAAACAGGTCCTAAGCGACTGAACCAACTTGTGTTCCTTCCCGACCTACACATTTGAAACCTTATAGATATGGTAAATATAGGAATCAATGGTTTTGGTCGTATAGGCCGTACCTTGTTTCGTCTGTTACAGGGACATCCCAACATCAGGGTTAAGGCCATAAATGACCTCGCCGATCCTCAAACCCTCGCTCATTTATTAAAATACGACAGTATTCACGGGCCTTTTGGCCAGCAGGTTGAAACTCGAGATAATTACTTATTGGTCAACGGGCAGGAAATCTTAATGACCCGCGAAGATCACCCTTCTAAGATCGACTGGACCACAGCCTCAGTAGACCTGGTGGTTGAAGCCACAGGTAAATTTAAATCCAAAGACATTCTGGAAAAACACCTGACAAATGGTGCCCGAAAAGTAATTTTGGCCGTCCCACCGGAAAATGAAGATATCAAAATGATCGTTTTTGGAGTAAATCATGAGACGCTCTCCGAAGATGATCACATTATTTCCAATGCCTCGTGTACTACCAATAACGCCGCACCGATGATCAAGGTCCTGGATGACCACTGGGGAGTAGAACAAGCCTACATTACCACGGTTCATTCTTTTACTTCAGATCAGAGCCTTCACGATCGGCCACATAGGGATCTCAGAAGGGCCAGGGCCGCTGCACAATCAATAATTCCTACAACCACCGGGGCAGCCAAGGCCTTAACCAGCATATTTCCTGATTTGGCCCATGCCATAGGGGGTTGTGGCATCAGAGTACCTGTGCCAAATGGCTCACTTACAGACATTACGCTAAACGTTAAAAAAGATACGACCATTCAGGAAATTAATGATACTTTTGAGAGAGTTGCGCAAAATGAGCTAAAAAACGTACTTTTTTATACGAAAGACCCTATAGTTTCTATTGATATAAACAATAGTTGTTATTCCTGTACGTTTGATTCTATGATGACATCTGTACTGGGCAGGATGGTAAAAGTTATCGGATGGTATGATAACGAAACCGGATACAGCAGCAGGATCATCGATGTGATTCAATTTTTGGAGCGTAAAGAATATCTTTGATTGATCTTAGACCATATACACAACGCTTAGGATTGCTGGTACTCCTTGTACTGGCTACTTCCCTTATGCCCCTATGGGCACAGGATAATGCCAATGTTGAAGCCACTCTTTCCGAATACTTTGAGGAATATACCTCTCTTAAAAATCAGGATCAATTAGACAGAGCCTTTGACATTCTCGATCAGGCACAGCAATTTGCTGAACAAAATGACAATCAAAAAAAGGGAATGATTGATACTTACAATCGATTTGCTTTGCTGAATTTATTGAGGGGAGACCAGAATAAGGCCCAGTTTTATCTGGATAGAGCGAAAAGCGACCTCAAAATCTACTCGTCTTATCCTTCCGGTGAAGGTTTTGCCAAATACGTGGAAGCTCAAATGCTCTTTAGTTCTGATTTAAATTTCAGGGCTCGGCAAGAGCTAATTGACGCCAAGAAACTCAGTAACGACAGAAACCTTCTAAACAATATAGTCTTGTTGGAGGGAATGATTTATATGAGAATACAAGATTATGAAAAGGCCTCCATAAGCTTTAACGCCTTGCTCGTAAATACGGATCCAATTGAAAAGAATTTTCTCGCCACCAAAGCCCATTTGGGCTTGGCAGAATTGTACATGCGGACTGAGGATTATAAAGAAAGTATTAAAAACAGTCTGAGTGCCCTGGAACTGGCAGAGGCAAATAATTTTAAGACCGAATTCCTGGAGGCGAACGAAAATCTAGCCCTGGCCTATGAGAAAGACGCTCAATACAAACTGGCTCTTGAATACAAGGAAAATATCGTTGAGATTAAGGATTCGATTTTTACCCTCGACAAATTAAAGGCCGAGACCAACAAAGCAGATAAGCTGGCGATGGAAGACGCCCAAGCCGTAATTTCACGACAAGATAAGCGCATAGAAGAACTCAGTGAATCTGCCAACCGATCTGAGATCACTGCCATTCTAACCTCAGCGTTTTTAACTATTATATCGCTTCTGGCCGTCTCTCTGTATCGCAACAACCAGATCAAACTGAAGACCAACGATCTACTACAAACCAAGAACAGAGAGCTGCAAGCAGCTCGTGATGCCGCAGTTCAGGCCATGGAGGCCAAAACAAATTTCTTGTCTACCGTAAGTCACGAATTGCGAACACCCCTCTATGCGGTAACCGGACTAACGCATTTGCTCCTTGAGGAAAACCCGCCTGATCATCAGAAAGAACATTTAAAATCTCTCAAATTTTCCGGGGATTATCTTCTGAACTTTATCAATGATATTCTACAGATCAATAAAATTGATGCTGATAAACTGGAACCTGCGAGCATAGAGTTCTATCTGAAAAAGATCATTAGCGAGGTAATCG
>JABDQM010000104.1 GCA_013042315.1 Flavobacteriaceae bacterium
CATGTACTACAGTAATCCCTTTGTCCTTCAGAAAGGATGTCCATGTTGCGGGATTTCCGGCGGAGGTAAAGACGATAGGCACTTCCAATTCAACAATGATCTCCATGAGTTTCTCGATATCCGGATACAACATAGGTACATTTACCCCAAAGGGTTTGGAAGTGGCTTCTTTGCATTTTTGAATGTGTTCCCTAAGTACTTCTGGGTACATACTCCCTGCTCCTATTAAACCAAGGCCACCTGCGTTGGATACGGCTGATGCGAGTTTCCACCCGCTGGCCCAGATCATTCCGGCCTGAATTATGGGGTATTGTATTCCAAAAAGCTTAGTAATTCTATTCGACATATTTATCTAATTCTGAAGGAGGCAAGATAAGATAATTCCGGAAGGCAATTATGAAATCACTCCCGATCCTATAAGTTCATCCCCGATGTACCAGGCCACGAATTGTCCTTCCGTGATCGCCGATTGTTTTTCGTTGAAGTCGACATATATTCCGTGTTCAACCTGATACAGAGTAGCTTGTTGCAGAGGTTGTCTGTAACGGATCCTGGCCATTACCTTTAAGCTTTGGTCCGGATCTAAGGCGAGGTCTGGCCTTATCCAATGTACTTCATCTGCTTTTACAAAAAGGGTTCTGCGGTAGAGTCCCGGATGGGATTTCCCCTGCCCTGTATAGATAACATTAGAATTTACATCCGTATCAATAACAAATAAGGGTTCTTTCGTTCCCCCAACATCAAGTCCTTTGCGCTGTCCAATTGTAAAGAAGTGGGCTCCCTGGTGTGTGCCGACTACCTTACCATCCTTCGGATTGTACTCGGGTTTTTCTGAGTAGAAGGCAAGTTCCTCCGTCTTGTTATTAAATTTAGGTGTACCATTATGATAGTGTTGAGCGTCAGCAGGCACTTCCACAATATCGCCTTTTTTTGGCTTTAGTTGCTGTTGCAGGAAATCAGGCAGTCTTACTTTACCGATAAAACAAAGTCCCTGGGAATCCTTCTTTTCTGCCGTAATTAATTGATTTTCGGCAGCTATTATGCGTACTTCCGGTTTTGTGAGTTCTCCTACCGGGAACAAGGTTCTGGCCAACTGCTCCTGGGATAGCTGACATAGAAAATACGACTGGTCTTTATTCGGGTCTTTACCGGCAAGAAGCTGATAACGGAGATTTCCCTCCCTATCTTTAGTTTCTCCCTTTCTGCAATAATGCCCGGTAGCCACAAAATCAGCTCCCAGGTCCAGGGCAATTTTCATAAATACATCAAACTTGATCTCCCTGTTACAGAGCACATCGGGATTTGGGGTTCTTCCCATTTCGTATTCCCTGAACATATAGTCCACAATCCTTTCTTTATACTGTACACTCAGGTCGACCGTCTGAAAGGGTATCCCTAATTTTTCAGCTACGATAAGGGCATCGTTGCTGTCTTCGAGCCAGGGGCATTCCTCGGAAATAGTTACAGAATCATCGTGCCAGTTCTTCATGAAAAGACCAATAACCTCGTATCCCTGTTGTTTTAATAGATAGGCAGCTACACTACTATCTACTCCTCCCGAAAGTCCGACAACAACTTTTTGCATAATCCTTTTTTCGCGCTGCAAAAATACGAAATAATGTATTCCATCTTTAAATTGAATCGCAATACCCCTCGCTTAGCTGAATATATAATTCTTATTTATTTTGTTAATTCTTTACTAATTATATTTAAACATATTTTATTATAATGATAATTTACGACATATCACAAGCACGATAATATCTATATTTTTGTCATTTATATATCGAAATTATTTGATCTATATGAAGAATATGCATCTGTTAAAGATTTAATAATTGACTTTTTTTGTTTATTCTTTATACTATTTTCGTTAAACAATAAATAAAAAAATAGCGATGAAAACAACTTCAAAACTTATCAAAGCATGCTTATTAATCATGGCAGTGGTCTTTATGGCTTCCTGTTCAGATGACGATGGTGACAACCCGATAATCGATACGTCGGATCCCGACATTGTAGATCTTGCCGTAGCTACAGATGACCTCAGTAATTTAGTAGCTGCACTTCAAAGAGCAGAGCTGGTTACAGCACTCCAAGCCGATGGTCCTTTTACAGTTTTTGCCCCGACTAATGCTGCCTTTGAAGCATTTTTAACGGCCAACAATTTTGCCGCTCTGGAAGATGTACCGGTAGATATCCTTACTCAGGTATTATTGAACCACGTTGTTGAAGGGGAATTTTTATCTTCAAACTTAAGTACGAGCTATGTTTCCTCTCTTTCCACAGCCGGACCTGGAGGCGCCAACTTAAGTCTATACATTGATACTTCTAACAGTGTAACTATCAATGGGATCTCCGACGTAGTTACTCCCGATGTGGACGCTGAAAACGGTGTGGTACATATAGTGGACGCAGTTATCGGATTACCTAATATAGTTGACCATGCTGTAGCGAACGCTGGCCTTACTGAATTGGTAGGAGCCCTTACAGATGGAGGAAATACTACTTTCACTGATCTTTTATCTGATGACACTACGGAGTTCACAGTATTTGCACCTGTGAACGATGCATTTGCCGTATTTGAAAACCCAGATGGAAATGAACTGGCCAATATCCTTTCCAACCATGTGATCGTTGGAACTGCAGCCTTTTCAAGCGGGTTAAGCAACTCATACATTTCTACCGCCGGAGTGAATGCTGACGGAGACAACCTAAGTCTTTATATCAATACAGATAGCGGAGTGACCTTAAATGGAGTAAGTGATGTTGC
>JABDQM010000107.1 GCA_013042315.1 Flavobacteriaceae bacterium
GCTTCCGGTGTTTTATGCCACGGATGGAGATGAAATACGATGATAATGTCTTTTTCTTTTTGGACGCGGTTAAAGCCTATGGCAATTCCGATGAGTATACCAAAAAATTGATAGAGATCTGTGGAAGTGAGGAAGAACTCTATTCTCAGCTTGCACAACAGATACATGCAGAGAGTAAAATCATTGCCGATAAATTTGGCAGTGTACAGAGCTCCCTAAGATTCTTTGCCCTGAGTTTTATTTTCGCCATGCTAAGCCTGGTTATCTGGATTGTACAGATTATAAGCTAAAACGTCACCCCTCATGACGAGATATCTGAAATTGCGGAAGAAAGCCCTCCACATGCTCCGTATGGAACTTTCTGAAGACCTTTGTTATCACGGTATGGCTCATACCCTGGACGTGCTTAAGGTTTGTGATGGCTATATCAGAAGAGGGAAATTATACGGAGAAAAAGCCATGCTTCTTCGCACAGGTGCACTTTGCCATGATCTCGGCTTTACCATTTCATACCAGAATCATGAGGAACATGGGATAACAATTGCGTTGCAAATGATGAGGGAATATTATTTTACTCCTGTTCAACGCAAAGTAGTGGTAGGCCTCATCAGGGCGACTGAAGTACCCCAAACCCCCAAAACCAAACTGGAACGGATTCTTTGTGATGCAGACCTCGATTACCTGGGAAGGGAAGACTATAGTCGTATAAGTAATTTATTGCTTAAGGAATTAAAGCATTTTGGAGTAGAACTAACCGCAAAGGAATGGAGACAAAAACAGATTTCGTTTCTGGAGAAACACAGGTATCATACCCCTTATGCCCAAAAATACAGGGAACCCGTAAAACAAAAGCATCTTCAGGAAATAAGGAATGGAACATAAGAAAATTCCTAATTTTTTAATGGTGACATCTTTAATTTTTTGAGGGCATAATTCATAACAACACTGAAGGCCGTAGAATCCCTGATGTCGCAGGTGTATTTCAGAAAGTCGTAGTAAAGTATACTCTTCTTTTTCGTGTCAAATACATAGAGATGGAGGTAATTACTGAACTCGTCACCATTATGAATGTAGGTGCTGAGGTCCATGAAAAGTTGTTTTCTGTAGGAGGAAGGAACCAATAGATTCTCAATTGCTCTTGTGCTCAATTTATGATCCCTGTAAGATGGATACAGGGTCTTGGTGGCGAGATAATAATCGTAATAAGACATGGTCGTGAATTTATCTTCAGGTATTTTTTTAACCTCTGGGAACATTTCTTTTACGATATAATTACTGAGACGTGAAGTGAATCGCCGAATTTCTTCTTTTTCAAGAGAATCTGACGAGAAAATGATTCTGTGATAAGTGGCCGAGTATCCCATATCGTTGAGATTGTCGAGCCTTGCAACCTCATGTTCTGAAGGCGGGTCGGCAATAAGCAATTCCTGCCCGCATGCTTTGTATTCAGGGAATTGTTTCCGAGGAATCTTAAGACCCGTGCTGTACGAAACACAAGAATGTAAAAGAAGCATGACAATCAACGCAGTTATGAAGCTTCTACTTCCCAAGAGGTACCAGATATTTCTGATCCATATAGAATGTGCCATAAGGTAACAAGGAGGCCAGGAAAAAACTGAAATACCTCCTTAATCCCCATCCCTGTTTTCTGCAGAATACAAAGGCGGCCAGAATAAAGACAATAAAAAGCGCCCCGTGTACATATCCAATGTAAATATTTGGTTCTCGTATGTTAGCCCAATATTTAAGGGGCATGCTAAAGCCAAATAACAAGAGATAGGAAATTCCTTCAAGGATGGCCAGTAGCCGCATTATTAAGACCATAAGACAGCTATTTTACAAATGGATTACTTCCCCGTAGGCATCAGCTACAGCCTCCATGACCGCCTCACTCATAGTAGGGTGGGGGTGGACTGCTTTCAGGATTTCATGCCCGGTAGTTTCGAGCTTTCTTCCCAGAACAGCCTCTGCAATCATATCGGTTACCCCGGCACCAATCATATGGCACCCCAGCCATTCTCCGTATTTTGCATCAAAGATGACCTTTACAAAGCCATCTGAATTCCCCGAAGCCTGTGCCTTACCACTTGCAGAGAAAGGAAACTTACCAATTTTAATATCAAGTCCTTTTTCCCGCGCCTGTTTTTCTGTAAGGCCTAC
>JABDQM010000108.1 GCA_013042315.1 Flavobacteriaceae bacterium
CGACAACTCGAGAAAATCGTAGAAGGGTATACTCGTGAATCCGGGGTAAGAACCCTTGAAAAGCAAATCGCGAAAATGGTTCGATACGCTGCCAAATCGATAGCTATAGAAGAAGAATATCAAGTAAAAGTGACGAACGAAGTGGTTGAGGAAGTTTTGGGACCACCCCGACTTGAGCGCGACAAATACGAAAATAATGAAGTGGCTGGAGTTGTAACCGGATTGGCATGGACCAGTGTTGGCGGAGATATACTTTTTATAGAGTCGATCTTGTCCAAAGGAAAAGGACAGCTCAATATTACCGGTAACCTCGGGAAAGTTATGAAGGAATCGGCTACCATCGCCATGGAATACATCAAATCAAATGCAGATAAATTTGGGATAGATGCCGATGTATTCGATAAATACAATGTGCACATCCACGTTCCTGAAGGGGCTACCCCCAAAGATGGGCCTAGTGCCGGGATTACTATGCTGACATCCCTGGTATCCCTCTTTACTCAAAAGAAAGTAAAGAAAAGTACAGCGATGACAGGTGAAATTACGCTCAGGGGTAAGGTGTTGCCTGTTGGAGGGATAAAGGAGAAGATACTGGCGGCAAAAAGAGCTCGCATCAAGGACATCATCCTTTGTGAAGACAACAAAAAGGATATTCTGGAGATCAAGGAGGAATACCTGAAGGGTCTCAGATTCCATTATGTTACGGATATGAGTGAAGTCATTGATCTGGCGATTACCAATCAAAAGGTAAAAAATGCCAAGAAACTATAGCTGTACACACGAGCTATTCATTGAGTAAATTAACATTAGAAGACCTCAGTTCGCCCAATCTCCTTATTTTTAGCACATGAAAAGAATAATCATCGCCATAGACGGGTATTCTTCCACAGGGAAGAGTACGATGGCGAAACAGTTGGCGAAAGCCCTGGATTATATTTATGTGGATACCGGGGCCATGTACCGGGCAATTACCCTTTTTTCCATTGAGAATGAGCTTATTGGGCCTTCAGGTTTCCATAAAGATTCGTTAATTGGCGAACTCCCTAATATAGATCTGGAATTTAAATACAATGCGTCTCTCGGATTTTCAGAGATGTATCTCAACGGAAAGAATGTGGAAAAGGAGATTCGGACACTTGAAGTATCCCAATTTGTGAGTCAGGTTTCCGTGGTTCCGGAAGTTCGGGAGAAAATGGTGGCCTTACAAAAAGCGATGGGAAAAAACAGAGGTTTGGTCATGGATGGTCGCGATATTGGAACTGTGGTATTTCCCGAAGCCGAGCTCAAGATATTTATGACCGCATCTCCGGATATCAGGGCAACCAGGAGGTACAAGGAATTGCTTGATAGGGGAGCTGATATCAGTTTTGAAGAAGTCCTTGAAAATGTGCAGGCACGGGATTATATCGATTCTCACCGAAAGTTCTCTCCTTTAAAAAAGGCAGAGGATGCGATTGTATTGGACAATTCCAAAATGAATCAGGAGGAGCAGTTCAAACGGGCATTAGCTCTGGCGGAAGAGAAGATTAAGGCATAAAAAAAAGGCGCTTGAAAGCGCCTTTTTTGTTTATAGTTTAGGGATGACCAGCACCTGATCGGGATGGATCATATCCGGATTTTTCAAAATATCGGTGTTTGCAGAGAATATCTGCTTGTATTTCATCGGGTCACCGTAATAGTGTTTTGCGATCTTACTCAGAGATTCACCGCTCTTCACCACATGTCTGTGATAAACGCTCTCATCTGCTACAGTAATATTCGCCTTAATGTCAGAAGGGCTATCCCCTCCGAGTTCTTTAATTTTATCCCATAGGAGATTTTTTTCATACTGTGTTTTGGCCTCTCCTTTCACCTTCAAAACTCCATTTTCCTCGCTTACTTTTCCGTCTGCGATCCCCAATTTTTCTCCTAGGGTAAGAACTCCCTGGTACTTGTCTTTTACGCTCATTTATTTACTATTTATTAGGTTTTAATATTGACTTTAAAGATACGAAATCCACAAGGATACGGGGACGAAGGGGTTAATTTGTTAATATTTTTATTGCAGTCTGATATTTAGGTTGTTAAAACAAGATTTAAGTTGTACTTTTGCACACCTTTTTGGCAAGTATTTAAGAGGAAAAGGAAATAGAAAACAAAGGAAAACATCTTCCATAAACATTGTCTTACTCTTAGAGGTTTATGGGATACAAATTAAGATCAGCAAATGGCTGAAAAAAAATCAACAACAGAAGAAACTCAGGTAGCTGAGGTCGTTCAGGAAGAAAAAGTAGAGACTCCCAAACAAGATCCTAAGGAATTCCTTAAGAACTTTGACTGGGACAAGTATGAAGAAGGCATTGAGCGGGTAGATGATTCCAAATTAGAGGAATTTGAAAAACTAGTAGCAGAGAATTTTGTAGATACTGCAGATGAAGAAGTAGTAGAAGGTACCGTAACTCACCTTACAGACAGGGAAGCGATCATCGACATCAACGCCAAGTCTGAAGGGGTTATTTCCCTTAACGAATTTCGATACAATCCCGGCCTGAAGGTTGGTGACAAGGTTGAAGTTCTAATCGACATTCGCGAAGACAAAAGCGGACAGTTGGTGCTTTCTCACAGAAAAGCCCGTACGATAAAGGCTTGGGAGCGCGTAAATTCAGCACACGACAAAGAAGAAGTGGTAACCGGTTTTGTAAAATGCAGAACAAAAGGAGGGATGATCGTCGATGTCTTCGGAATCGAGGCGTTCTTGCCAGGTTCTCAGATCGATGTGAAGCCTATACGCGACTACGATCAGTATGTTGGTAAGACCATGGAATTTAAGGTGGTGAAAATCAACCATGAATTTAAGAACGTTGTAGTTTCTCATAAAGCGCTTATCGAAGCGGATATCGAAGAACAGAAGAAAGAGATCATCAGTCAGCTCGAAAAAGGTCAGGTCCTTGAAGGTATTGTGAAAAATATCACTTCATATGGGGTCTTTATCGACCTTGGTGGGGTAGACGGACTTGTACACATCACCGACCTGTCATGGAGCAGGATCAATCACCCGAATGAAGTGGTAGAACTGGATCAGAAACTCAATGTTGTTATTCTCGACTTCGACGATAACAAATCGAGGATTCAGTTAGGTATTAAACAATTGGAAAAACATCCATGGGAAGCTCTTGGGGATGAATTTAAAGTAGGTGATAAGGTCAAAGGAAAAGTAGTTGTTATTGCTGATTACGGAGCCTTCTTAGAAGTTGCAGAAGGGGTGGAAGGACTTATCCACGTCTCTGAAATGTCTTGGTCTACGCACTTAAGGTCGGCTCAGGACTTTGTAAATGTAGGAGACGAACTGGAGGCTGTTGTTTTAACGCTCGACAGAGAAGACAGAAAAATGTCGCTTGGGATCAAACAATTGACCCCGGACCCATGGACCGATATCACTTCTAAATATCCTGTAGGATCAAGACACAAAGGAATAGTAAGGAACTTTACCAATTTTGGTGTGTTTGTAGAACTTGAAGAAGGAATTGACGGCTTGATATATATTTCCGACCTGTCCTGGACCAAGAAGATAAAGCATCCTTCAGAATTTGTAACTGTTGGAGATACCTTGGAAGTGGAAGTTCTGGAATTAGATGTGGAAGGACGTAAATTGAGTCTCGGCCATAAGCAGACCACTGACAACCCTTGGGACAAGTACGAAAAGGAATTTGCTGTTGGAACTACACACAAATCAGCTATCACCGAGATCGTTGATAAAGGTGCAGTAATCGATTTTAATAAGGATATCACCGCATTCGTTCCCCAGAGACATATGGAGAAAGAGGATGGGAAAAAGCTTGGCAAAGGTGAAGAAGCCGAATTTAAGATCATCGAATTCAACAAGGAATTTAAAAGAGTAGTAGCCAGTCATACCGCTATCTTCAGGGAAGAAGAGCAGCGAAATGTAAAAGCAGCGCGTAAAAAAGCTGCGGCACAGGCTGACGAATCGAAACCGACACTAGGAGACGCCAACGAGCAATTGCAGGCGCTTAAAGATAAAATGGAAGGGAAAAAGAAATAGGAACTTTCATGATATCAAATCCTGGTTTAAGAATATACCCCGACTTGCAAGTCGGGGTATTTTTTTGCCCTGTTGCGGGCAGACCATCGTTTAAGACTGATAATAAAAAGGGTCCGCAATTATTGATTAGAAATCGCTATTTTTGCTTTCAAATATGTTGGTAGCGCAAACCATGAGTCAAAAAGTACTTCTTTCCTCAAAAGAAATCCACATTATTTTACATCGCCTCGCGTGCCAACTTTTAGAAAACCACCTAGATTTTTCAGATACTGTACTCATAGGGATTCAACCCAGGGGTAGCTTTCTCGCCAATCGCCTCGCGAAACTACTCAAGGAGGAATACCAAGTAAAGGAAATTAAGCTAGGCCTTTTAGATATCACGTTTTTTCGGGACGATTTCCGCAGGGGAGAAAAACCCTTGGAAGCGAGTACCACCAGTGTAGACTTCCTGGTTGAAGACAAAAAAGTTGTCCTCATAGATGACGTTTTATACACAGGAAGGAGCATCAGGGCGGCACTTACGGCTATACAGTCGTTCGGCAGGCCCAACGAGATTGAATTACTCACCTTAATCGACAGAAGGTTTAGCAGGCACCTTCCCATACAGCCTAATTACAGAGGCAGACAGGTAGATGCCATCAATGAGGAGAAAGTGAAAGTGCTGTGGAAAGAAAATGAGGGTAAAGATGTAGTCTATTTAGTTAACAGATAAGCGAATGCCGGCATTAAGCGTAAGACATTTACTGGGGATTAAATATTTGAATGAGCAGGATATTCAACTCATTTTCGAAACTGCAGATCAGTTTAAGGAGGTCATCAACCGATCCATCAAAAAGGTGCCTTCTCTCCGGGACATTACCATAGCCAACATATTTTTTGAGAATAGCACCAGAACAAAATTGAGCTTTGAATTGGCAGAAAAACGTCTGTCTGCTGACGTATTAAATTTCTCTGCCTCCCAGTCGTCTGTAAAAAAGGGAGAAACGCTCATAGATACCGTAAATAATATCCTTTCCATGAAAGTAGACATGGTGGTTATGCGGCATCCCAACCCGGGAGCCGGGATATTCCTTTCCAAGCATGTTAAGGCTTCTATCATCAACGCCGGCGACGGGGCTCACGAACATCCCACCCAGGCTTTGCTCGATTCTTATTCGATCAGAGAAAAACTGGGAGATGTGGCCGGAAAGAAGGTGATCATCGTTGGGGACATCCTGCATTCCAGGGTAGCGCTCTCTAATATTTTCGCTCTGAAACTTCAGGGAGCAAAAGTAAAAGTATGTGGCCCCAAGACCTTGATCCCTAAACATATAGAAAGCCTTGGTGTAGAGGTTGAACCCGATTTGAGAAAAGCGCTGGCTTGGTGTGACGTGGCCAATATGCTGAGGGTGCAGAATGAGCGAATGGAGATGAGTTACTTCCCTACAACCCGGGAGTATACCCAGCAGTACGGAATCAACAAAGAAATACTGGAAAGTCTCGATAAGGAAATTGTTATTATGCACCCCGGACCTATAAACAGGGGAGTTGAAATCACCAGTGATGTAGCGGATTCGTCCCAATCAATTATCCTGCATCAGGTGGAAAATGGTGTTGCTATTCGCATGGCTGTAATTTATTTACTAGCTTCCCAGTTAAACTAAGGGCGTATGATTTTTGATAAAGAGGGTAACAGGACCATTGTTTATCAGGAGGGTATAAGCTTATTGGCCTTTATTGAGAATCTCAACAAGGCCTATGAGAAAATAAAAAACGATCATATAGTTGTAAATCTGTTCTCCTTTGACAAACTCACATCAAATGATATTCTCGAATTTCTGGAAATTTCCAGAGCCCATAAAAAGTTGAATAAATCTTTTGTCCTGGTCACTGATCAACTAGACTACGAAGACGTACCCGAAGAAATAAGCCTGGCACCTACCATTCAGGAAGCCATGGATATCATTGAAATGGAGGATATTGAACGGGATCTTGACCTTTGAATAATGGATTACTACTTCGCACAAGTTAATGTCGCCAAATCCAAATACCCTCTCGAAGATCCACGAATGGCCGATTTCGTCAACAATACGGCACGTATTAACGCAATAGCCGAAAAGAGCCACGGCTTTGTCTGGCGGTGGGTAGAAGAACCCAATAGCGGAGTATCTGAAATATTTGAAGACCCGGCTCTGGTAGTGAATATGTCGATATGGGAATCTCGTGAAGTCTTAATGGATTTTACCTATAGAAGTCCTCACATGGAGATCTACAAGCGCAAAAATGAATGGTTTGAGAAGTTGAACTCTGCTCATATGGTATGCTTTTTTACTAAAGAAAGTGAAATTACCCTTGTTGAGGCAAAGAAGCGACTTGACCATCTCAATAAAATGGGAGAAACGCCAATTGCTTTTACTTTTAAATCCTCCTTCAGTCCAAGTGATGTAGAGCCTTTCCTCGCTAACAAGTCGGACCGTCTATGAAACTCTATATCCTGGGGTGTCATGCAGCTACGCCCTCCATGAAAGGCAATCCCACTTCTCAGGTTCTGGAGATCCGCAATTCTATAATTTTGATCGATTGCGCGGAAGGAACACAGGTGTTGCTGAGGAAACACAAGATCAAGTTCAATAGAATCAACCATATCTTTATTTCTCACCTCCATGGGGATCATTTTTTTGGCTTGCCCGGACTTATTTCTACTTTCCAGTTGCTCGGAAGAGAGAAAGAACTGCATGTATATGGGCCATCCGGACTTAAAGAAGTTATTTTAGCCTTGCTGAGAGTGGGCAATTCGGGGACAAGCTATCCTCTTGTATTTCACGAATTACAAAAAAATTCTTCGGAATTGATCTTCGAAAATGACAAACTGGAGGTAAGGACTATTCCGTTAAATCACCGAATTTATACCAATGGATTCCTGTTTTCCGAAAAGCCTAAGGATAGAACACTCAACATCGAAGGGGTAGCGAAATACAAGATAGACAAGGCGTTTTTTAAAAATATAAAAGGGGGAAAGGATGTTCTTCTCGATTCAGGAGAGGTAATTCCAAATCATCTTTTAAGCTTCGATCCTCCTGCGCCAAAATCATATGCCTACTGCAGCGACACAGCTTTTGACCCGTCTATTGTTCCTTTAATTAAGGGAGTAGATATGCTTTACCACGAAGCTACCTTCCTCTCCAGTGAGGCCCACCTTGCAGCCAAGACCAAGCATTCAACGGCTATGGAAGCTGCCAAAATCGCCAAAGAGGCAGGCGTAAAGGCTTTGCTGTTGGGACACTTCTCTACACGTTATAAGAATAAGAACGCATTCCTCGATGAAGCCTCAGGTATTTTTCCTGAGGTGGGCCTTGCTGAGGATGGAAAGGTCCTGGAGATTTAGGATGAATTTAATGTCTTAATTTTCCCATTTTGCGAAGATTTCACCAAATTTGTTATCTATGGGGAAAGAGGGATCAGATATAAAAAAGGACTTGGGTGATTACCGCAAGGCATATGAAAAAAGCGCCCTGCTTGAATCTACCGTATCAGATAATCCAATAGAGCTTTTTCAAAAGTGGTTTCATGAAGTTGAAAAATCAGGAACCTCCGATGAACCCAATGCCATGACGGTCTCTACCCTGGGATTGGATGGATTTCCTAAAAGCAGAGTAGTACTTCTCAAGAGATTTACCTACGAAGGATTTATTTTTTACTCTAACTATCAGAGTGAAAAAGGGAAGGCCATTAAAAAAAATCCAAACGTCTGTCTTTCGTTTTTCTGGCCTGGAATGGAACGGCAGGTCATCATCAAGGGAACCGCCAAAAAGATTCCTGAAAATATGTCTGATGGATATTTTGAATCCAGACCTACAGGGAGTAAATTAGGTGCTATTGTCTCTGAACAGAGTGATGTGATTCCTTCAAGGGAGATACTGGAAGAAAAACTCCGGGAACTCGAAAAAGAATACGAACAAAAGGAAATACCCAGGCCCGACTATTGGGGGGGGTATATGGTATCACCTGTTTCTGTTGAATTCTGGCAGGGAAGACCAAACCGGTTACACGACCGATTGCGATACACACTTGAAAAGGACTATCGCTGGACATTGGAAAGGCTAGCGCCCTAGCGGGCATTCCGGATTCTTTAGATAGTGAGATCTACATTAACTTAATACGCGCAATTATGAAGCATCTGATAATGGTAAGGCATGGCAAGTCATCCTGGGAATTAGGCGTAGAAGATCGCGATAGGCCACTGAAAGAAAGGGGTGTGAATGATGCACACAAGGTATCACGTCATTTTGGATCATTCTCAGTTGTGCCGGACGTGGTCTATTCCAGTCCAGCTATTCGGGCCCTTCATACCTGTGTAATTTTTCTGAGAACTCTAAAGATCCCATATCAAAAATTTAGTCTTACAGATCGCCTTTATGTTTTTTCGGGGAACGAATTGATTGATTTTTTAAAGGATCTTCCCGACTCTCAGGATAGGATCATGATCTTTGGACATAACCACGCCTTTACCGATGTCGTAAACGAATTAGGGGATGTACATATAGATAATGTTCCAACTACCGGACTTGTTCATCTCTCTTTTAATATCAGGCAGTGGAAGGATATAGGACGAGGAAAAACAGAAAGAGTAGTGATTCCCAAAGAGCTTAAAATATGAGTAAGAATAAGAATCAATATATCAACAGGGAGATCAGCTGGTTAAAATTCAATGACCGTGTGCTGCAGGAAAGTGCTGATCCTAACGTTCCCTTAATTGAACGACTCAGGTTTTTGGGGATTTTCTCAAACAATCTGGATGAGTTTTTTAAGGTGCGATACGCTACTGTAAAACGTATTGTAGAGGCCGGAAAATCGGGCAAGAGCGTACTGGGTGGAGAAGTGGCCAAGGATTTGTTAGAGGAGATCACCAAGATCGTCATCGAACAGCAGACCCGAAGCCTGGAAATTCACAAAGACATCGAACAGGAACTGGAGGGAGAAAATATATTTCTGATCAATGAAGAAGAGGTAACAAAAGAACAATCCAAGTTTCTCAAGACCTATTTTCAGGAAAAAGTGAGTCCGCAACTGATGACCATCATCCTCAATGATCTCGCTTCCTTTCCCATGCTGAAAGACAGTGCTGCCTACCTGGCTATTAAAATGATTTTGAATTCGGAGAAAGAAACCAAAACCGGCCATCACGAAAGTGATATCAGTTTTGCCCTGATAGAAATTCCCAAGGGAATCGACCGATTTGTGGTTCTGCCACAGGAAGGGGATAAACACTATATCATCATCCTGGATGATCTTATCCGCTTCTGCCTAAAAGGTATTTTCTCCATGTTTGATTTCTCTTCGATCTCGGCTCATATGATCAAAATTACCCGTGATGCCGAACTCGATATTGACAATGATCTCAGCAAGAGTTTTATCGAAAAAATTTCCTCCAGTGTAGACAACCGAAAGAACAGTGATCCGGTTCGTTTTGTCTATGACAAGAGTATCGAGAAAAACACGCTCAGCTTTCTAACCGAGAAAATGGGAATCACGGACACGGATAGCGTTATCCCCGGGGGTAGGTATCACAACAGGAGGGATTACATGAGTTTCCCTAGTTTAGGGAAACAAGAGTTGATGTATAAAAAGATCAAGCCACTTGCCATTAAAGGGGTAGACCTTGAGGGGAGTTTTTTAGATCAGATCGCCAAGAAGGATTTCCTTCAATACACACCCTACCACAATTTTACTTACATCATCCGGTTCCTGCGTGAAGCGGCCCTCGATCCCAAGGTAAAAACTATTAAAATAACTGTTTATCGCCTAGCTGATAATTCACAGGTGGTGTCTTCGCTGATCAATGCGGCAAAAAATGGAAAGCAGGTCACCGTACAGATAGAACTCAGAGCCCGCTTTGACGAAACGGCTAATATCGGTTACGCCGAACAATTACAGGAAGAAGGGGTAAAACTCATCTTCGGTGTACCCGGATTAAAGGTGCATAGTAAAATTTGCCTGATTGAGCGGGAAGAGCAGGACGGGACCAATCGATACGGCTTTATCAGCACCGGTAACTTTAATGAAACTACCGGAAGGATCTATACCGATTATACTCTATTTACCTACAATGAAAAAATCCTGAAGGAGTTAAATATGGTCTTTGATTTCTTTGAGACCAGTTACAAGATCAACAAGTACAAACACCTTATAGTTTCTCCTCATTATACAAAAAGTACGTTTAAGAAGCTTATCGATCAGGAGATTGAGAATGTAAAGCAAGGGAAAGAAGCTTACATCAAGATCAAGATGAATAGTCTTACGTCCTACAATATGGTCGATAAATTATACGAAGCCAGCAGGGCGGGAGTCAAAATTAAGATGATTGTCAGGGGAATTTGTTGCCTTATCCCAGGAATAAAAGGAATGAGTGAAAATATCGAAGCTATTAGTATAGTGGACAAATTTCTGGAACACCCGCGACTTTTTATTTTTGGCAACGGAGGAGACCCGAAAATCTACATTTCATCAGCTGATTGGATGACGAGAAATATAGAGAATAGGGTAGAGGTAGGATGTCCTATTTACGATCCTGAGATTAAAAATGAACTAATAGACACCTTCGAGATCTGTTGGAGGGATAATGTAAAAGCGCGCTTATTCAACGAGGAACAGGATAATAGGTACGTACGAAATGACAAGCCTAAATTGCGATCGCAGTTCGCCCTTTATGAATATTATCAGAAAAAGCTTGTAGAAGAACCCAGGCAGGCAGAACCTACTTCGGTTGAATAATGGACAAGGTAGCAAAATGGTTGAATCTGGAAGTGGAACTCCGCAGTTGTAATCCCATAAAAGAGGAGTATTGCGAAGAAGTACCCGGAAATTTTCTAAAGAATGCCTTTAGCGGGTTTTGTTCTAAACTGGCAGAACAACTCGTTAGTCCAAACGTAACGCTACCCTGGATACTATCTCTGGTGGGCAGCGGCTCTGGTTTTTCGGGAATGCTGGTTCCTTTAAAGAATCTAGGCAGCTTATTGCCCCAATTAGCAGTTTCAGGCGCTATTCGGAAGTATCCTCAAAGGAAGTTCTTTTGGGCTATTCCCGCATTTATTCAGGCTGTTTTGGTGATGTTGATGGGGGTGTCCCTGATGTTTTTTGAGGGTTGGGAAGCTGGCACGGCTATTGTCATCCTTTTGTTGCTCTTTAGCATGGCTAGTGGCGTTTCTTCTGTAGCCTTCAAGGATGTCATGGGGAAAACCATTCCCAAGGGAAAACGAGGCCGTCTTTTAGCCTGGAGAGCTACGGGGGGAGGGATACTTACCCTGCTTTTTGGATTAGCCCTTTACTTTTTCCTCAATTCATGGGATCCCATGGCGGTTATCCTTTTGTTGATAGGAGCAGCGACAATTTTGTGGATACTCGCAGGGCTATTTTTTGCCTTGATCAAAGAAGCGCCGGGGGCTACCGATGGCGGTCGTACACCTCTGCAGGAATTTAAGGCCGGAATTCAAGTACTTAAATCGGATAGTAATCTTCGAAACTTTGTTCTGGCCCGGGCATTTTTAATGGCCATCCCATTGGCACAACCTTTCTTTGTCATCATCGGGAAAGAATCGACTCAGGCAGCCTTCTCCGGTTTGGGAATCTTTGTCATTGCCTCAGGGATTGCCGCGATGGTATCGAGCCCTTTTTGGGGTAAATTCGCCGACAAATCATCGAGAAAACTGATGTTGCTTATAGCCTTGTTTGGCATCTTCAATTGCTCCCTCGTTTGGGGCTTTCTGTATCTGGATTCCTCTACTCAGAGTATTTACCTCTTTGCTCCGCTGATTTTATTAAATATGATGGCACATGGAGGAGCTCGACTCAGCAGAAAGACCTATCTGACAGATTTCGCCCCGGAGAAGGAAAGGCCATTGTACATTTCACTTTCCAATACTTTAATCGGTGTTTTTACCATCCTTACAGCAGGCATAGGATTTATTGCCGAATGGTTTAACTATGAAGTGCTACTCTTGTTCTTTATTGGAATGCTGCTCTTAAGTATGTTCTGGATCTATAAATTGAAGGAGGTTTAAGGACTATCCATGAATAGCTTCCCCGGTTCCCAGATCTTTCATGATGGAGGCTTCATACTCTAGGAGGGCTTTCCATTTGTCGTCAACTTCCCGGCGATTTCCGTATTTCCGTGCGAAGTTCAGAAACAGCGTGTAGTGGCCTGCTTCGCTCTCCATCAGGGAGCGATAGAATTCGGCTAATTCCTTGTCCTTTAATTGTTCGGATAAAAGCCGAAATCTTTCACAGCTTCTGGCTTCAATCAGAGCGGCATAGAGGAGTCGGTGTACCAATTGGGTTGTCCTGGATCCTCCTTTTGGAAAAAACTTTTGTAAAGCAATGGCATACTCATCTTTACGATATTTTCCCAGCGTTTTACCCCGGGCTAGTATGCGCTCGTGAACCATTTTAAAGTGCCCCATTTCTTCCCTTGACAAGGCGATCATCTCATTGATCAAATCAGGGTATTCCGGGAAAGTGACGATCAGTGAGATAGCAGTACTGGCAGCCTTTTGTTCGCAATAGGCGTGGTCTGTCAGGATCTCATCGATATTCATTTCCACAATATTGACCCATCTGGGGTCTGTAGGCAATTTAAGTCCGAGCATAGGCTTTGATTTACCGGATGTAAAACTAATAAAATTAAGGGGGATTGAAAAAGGGATGATTGGTCAGTGCATTGCGAATACGGCGTCACAAGTCCAGATCGAAAGTCTTCCTCAAAAGATCTATGGCAGGGTTCTTTTCGCGTAACTTCTCATATTTCTCTTCAGGCGTAAAGGCGTATTTTCTAATCGTTTCTTCATTGACGCTGATCGAGAGTTCAAGGTGGTGATTATTCAGGGCAGTCTTAAGGAAATTCATCAGGGAAGATTGCTCTCTTTCTACCTCCTTTTTCATAGTATCGTTAGGCAATTCAATCCGAATGACGTTATCCTTTACTTTTGGGAGGTCAGAACTCAGATTACTGGCCAGGATTTTTTTTCCTTCATCATCAATCTTTTGCACGTAATCAAGCCAGTGTTTTCTCAATTCCTTCAGGGTGAATGGATCATCGGGCAAGCTATCTTCATCATAGGTTACTTCAATTTTGTTGAGTTCGTGTTTTTTCTTTGCCTTTATGCTGGAGAGTGATAGGCCCGAGACTCGCTTGGCTGGACTCTTGATTTCTAATTTGCGTGGGGGTTCAGAGACCATGGTGGATTGATGCGGCACAGTTTCTTCTGCGCTACTGCTAACTTCTTCTTTAGCTTCCTCTGTTTCTAATAAGGGTTCTGAAGATAATACAGTTTCCTCAGCCATCTTTTTTTGTACATCTGCTGCTGAATCTATAATTTCCTTCTTAGGCTGTTGTTCTTTTACTGCAAGACGATAATACGAAGCAGGGATGAGGGTATTTAAAGAGAGGAGGCTACTGTGCCTCTCGTCAGGATTTTTTTTTTCACCCGAAAAGGAGAGCGATGCCAGTTTCATCAAGGTCAGTTCAACCAGGAGTCGGGAATTTTTACTGCTTTTGTACTGCAGGTCTGTTTGGTTTGTAAGTTCCAGGGCCTTCAGCAGGAATTCTTTGGAAGTCTTTTTGGATTGCTCAAGGTAGAGTTGCTGGGCATAATCCCCTACTTCTAAAAGCTGAATAGTTTCTTCATGCCGGCAAACCATCAGGTCGCGGAAATGAGAGGCGAGCCCTATAACAAAATGGTGGCCCTCAAATCCCTGCGCCAGTATTTTATTGAAGAGGAGTAGTAAAGCAGGAATATCGTTGTCCAGAACAAGATCGGTGACCTTAAAATAGGTGTCGTAATCGAGGACATTTAAGTTTTCGGTTACCGCTTTTCTGGTGAGCTCCTTGCCGGAAAAACTAACCACGCGATCAAAGATAGACAGGGCATCCCTGAGGGCGCCATCAGCTTTCTGAGCAATGATATGCAAGGCGTCGTCTTCTGCTTTTACGCCTTGTTGTTCTGAAATATATTTTAAATAATTGGCCGCATCGCTTACCGTAATTCGCTTAAAATCGAAGATCTGGCAGCGAGACAGGATGGTGGGAATAATCTTGTGCTTTTCCGTGGTGGCCAAAATAAAGATGGCGTGTCTGGGAGGCTCTTCCAGCGTTTTAAGGAAGGCGTTAAATGCCGATTGGGAAAGCATGTGAACCTCATCAATAATATAGACTTTGTATTTCCCTACCTGAGGAGGAATACGAACCTGGTCTATAAGGTTCCTGATGTCATCCACGGAATTGTTTGAGGCTGCATCCAGCTCAAAAATGTTGAATGCAAAGTCTTCATCTTCCCTTTCAGTACCGTCCCTGTTGATCTGTTTTGCAAGGATCCTTGCGCAGGTAGTTTTACCCACCCCTCTGGGACCGCAAAAGAGCAGGGCCTGTGCCAGGTGATTGTTCTCAATGGCATTGGTGAGGGTATTTGTAATAGCCTCCTGCCCAACGACGTCTTTAAACGTCTGAGGTCTGTACTTTAAGGCGGAGACAATAAAAGGTTCCATGAAATTTGAATTGTTTTTAAGGGTGAAGCCCTTTCTACAAATATAAAAATAGCTGGCGGTTAGCACCCGGCTTTTCGGGCCGATTACCTACATTTTATCAACAATTAACTACCTTTACACGGAGCAGATCACCTTATCGCTTTCCGCTTTATGCGGGAGGAGGAAAGTCCGGACACCACAGTGCAGCATAGCGGGTAACACCCGTCGTTCCGCAACAGCGGAATAGGACAAGTGCAGCAGAAAGTATGTACAGGTAAGGCTGTAGTGAAATCAGGTAAACTCTATGCGGTGAAACGTCATGTATATCAGCGTTTGAGGGCGGCACGTCCGAGTTGAAGGGTAGGCGGCTAGAATGTTCGGGTAACTGAACATCCAGATAAATGATAGGGGCCCTTAGGGGAACAGAATCCGGCTTATGATCTGCTTTTTTATTTTTTTGCTTCAAAGAAACTAAACCTGCTATTCCCGTATTTTCTGACTGTTGTAAAATGATCAAGATGTGAGAGATCCGTCCGTTTAGCGTGTTCAATGATCAGAATTCCATCTTGCAGAAGCATATCGCTTTCAAAGATCTGTTTGTGGATCAGGTCGAATTCCTCAGCGGAAATGTCGTATGGTGGATCAGCAAAAATCAGATCGTACTTTTCGTGGTCTTTCTCCAGGAATTTAAAGACATCCATACGCCTGGTTGCAATAGGGAATTCCCACTCTTTTGCTTTATCTGCAATAAAGCTGATACATCCGGAATGATCATCCACACTGGTTATCTCTTTACAGCCTCTGGAAGCAAACTCAAAACTCATATTACCTGTTCCTGCGAAAAGGTCGAGTACTTTTAGTTCTTCAAAATAATAGCTGTTTGTAAGAATATTGAACAAAGCCTCTTTGGCCATGTCTTTTGTAGGCCGAACTGGCAGGTTTTTAGGAGGAGTAATCCTTCTTCCTTTATGGGTGCCCGAGATGATTCTCATTTAAAAGGCATTTATTACCAAATAGTTGTCTGCTGGTTTAAGTCCCTCGTGGGAAAGTCCATCGGGAATATCCGGAATATAGATGGAAAGGTGTTGAATGTACTCCTGGCACAGCTCATAGAGGGCGTCTCCTTCCTCAATTGAACCAAAGACACGTAATTTGATATCGTTAATGTCGAATTGAAGCTGTTCTATTGAAAACATCAAATAGTAGAGAAAATCTTCAGGAGTATTGTAAGAGAAATTGTTGAAGAAAATCAGCTTTTTATTCTGGATGATGATCAGATCTAGCTCTTCTGGTGTAATGTAGGCATAACAAATAGGATCATTTCCAGTGTTGTTACCAGCCAGAAGGGTTTCGATAAGTACCGTTCCGTGATGTTTAAATTCAAAATCCCCGAAGAGATCGTAGATGTCGTTATTAATGTTTACGAATGGCACATAGACGTTCACAAGATCAAAAGAGGTTATCTCATCGTATTCCAAAAGATCATTTGCCAGGATTTTGGCGTTGTACTTGAGGTAGTTGGGTAGTTCCTTGGGATTAAACAGGACCTTGGGAACAAGACTAAACAAGTCGTTTCGGTGAACCGCCACCACTTCTGAAAAGGAATACTCTGTAATTCCCTGACTTTTGATAAACGCCGTCAATTCTTTCTGGGCCTCGAAGGGATTTAGTTTGTATCGAAATCTGTAGGTTTCAGATCGGATGATCTTCTTCCCGATGGAATCGAGAATACAAAAAGAAAGTACATTCAGGCTAACCTGAATGGACAACTTATAATAATCTTCCAGAATTATATCGTTAACAGACTCGTTATTGGTCTCCTTTTTTGTCATAAACCGGGGGCCAGTTTCCGTTGGTACTTACTTCAGTTAGTGAACCAACTTTAATCTCGGAACCATTTACTTCTTCAACACTGATCTGGGCGTTTTCCCTGGATAGCAAGTCTTTTGGCTGATCGTATAGGATGATATCTTTTTTGACCTTGACTTCAAATACCGGAGCTTGATATCCACTTTTTTCGATAATATCGGCCTTCATTTCGAATTTCTCACCGTTCTGAGCATATGGTACAGTCATCATCGACTTAAAGCGGTCATCGCCTTTGAAGAGGGAGTCTTTAACGGAGACGAAGCCTAAGGTGTCAGTAATAGTTACTTCTCTAAGAAGGTCAATACCGTACGTCTTGTCAAATTCCATATAGGAAGAATCGCGTCGCTGGGTGATCGTGTATTTACCCGTATCTACAAACGCAATCAGACTGTTGAAATCATTGGCAAATTTACCATTAACCGTTTTATAGGCCTCCTGAGAGTTTCGGATATCTTTCATTACCGAAATAACCTTGTTAAAACGTTCCTGTTTTATTTTTTTGAACTCAATGGGGCCGGTGACTGATCGATAAATCAAATAACCCAGAACAATACAGATTATCCAAAGTACTACTTGCAGTATGATTTTCATTAGGACTCGAATTAGTTAGATTAGCGGTTCCAACAAATCTACAATTTTTTTTTAATCGTAAAAGGTTTTGACCTAAAAATCCTCTTTATCTTTGGGCTCTTATGGTAACATCCACCCCTGCTTCATTCTACGCCCTGCTAAAGAACAAATTCCCGCATACGCCTACCACTAAACAGGATATTACCCTGCAATTGCTATCCGAATTCCTCCTTTCAAAAGAACAGGATTCCCTGTTCCTGCTCAAGGGTTTTGCAGGAACCGGTAAAACTACTATTGTAGGTGATTTGGTAACCAATCTATGGAATACCAAGATAAAGGCGGTCTTGATGGCGCCCACGGGAAGAGCAGCTAAGGTAATGTCTGTCTATGCTAAGACTCAGGCTTTTACCATTCACCGGAAAATATACTTCCCGAGGAAGCAGAGAGGAGGGGGGATCCAATTTGTTTTAGCCCCCAATAAGCATCGAAATACTGTTTTTATCGTAGATGAAGCTTCAATGATCCCGGATGCTCCATCAGACAGTAAGCTTTTTGAGAATGGTTCTTTACTGGACGATCTCATCCAATATGTGTATTCGGGGCATCAGTGTAAATTGATCCTAATAGGCGATACAGCTCAGTTGCCGCCGGTGCGACTAACTCTGAGTCCGGCCCTGGATGAACAACAGCTGCAGTCGCGCTATGCCAAAGAAGTTACGGTTATAGAACTCGATGAGGTAGTGAGACAAGTTCAGGACTCAGGTATCCTGGTCAATGCCACTGCCCTCAGGAATCAACTCGATGATCAGTTGTACGAATCCTTTCAATTTCAGCTGGATACCTTTGCGGATATCGTACGACTTTCTGATGGGTACGACATACAGGAAGCTATTGAAGAAGCGTATTCTTCTCAGGGGAAGGAAGAGACCGCTTTAATCGTGAGGTCGAATAAAAGGGCTAATTTATACAATGAAAATATCCGGAACAGGATCCTCTTTCTCGAAAATGACCTTGCGGCAGGAGATTATCTGATGGTGGTTAAAAACAACTACTTCTGGCTCAACCCTAAATCGGAAGCCGGATTTATCGCCAACGGGGATATCATTGAAATCCTGGAGATTTTTTCTTTTAAGGACTTATACGGTTTCCGCTTTGCGGAAGTGAAAATAAGAATGACGGATTATCCCGATCAAAAGCCTTTTGAAACGGTATTGTTACTCGATACGCTCAAGGCAGAGACCCCTTCTCTTTCCTATGAGGACGGCAACAGATTGTACCAGGAAGTACTCAAGGATTACGCTCACGAATCTTCCAAATACAAGAAGTTTTTGGGGGTTAAAAACAATTCCTTTTTTAATGCCTTACAGGTTAAATTTTCTTACGCGATTACCTGTCATAAATCGCAGGGAGGCCAATGGCATACTGTGTTTGTGGAACAACCCTATCTGCCTGCCGGTCCCGACAGGGAATATTTTCGCTGGCTGTATACGGCAATCACCAGAGCACGGGAAAAATTGTATTTAATTGGATTTAAAGACGATTTTTTTCTTGCTTGATAATACGTTACTTTAGTCAAAAGAACCCCGGTAGATGACCGCAGAGACGATGATCAGTATATTTTTGGGTATTGGCCTGGCCGCCTCAGTTGGCTTCAGGGTTTTTCTGCCTCTTTTTGTACTTAGTCTGGCCGCTTATTTTGAGGTATGGGACCTCAATGACCAGTGGGATTGGATCGGAAGCATTCCGGCACTGATTACATTGGGCGTGGCCACAGTAGTAGAGATATTCGCCTATTTTATTCCATACGTAGACAATCTTCTCGATAGCATTGCCCTTCCCTTAGCGGCGTTAGCCGGTACTGCCGTCATGGTCGCTACGGTTTCAGAACTCGACCCGGTGATTACCTGGTCTCTGGCGATCATCGCAGGAGGCGGCACGGCAGCAGCAATTAAAGGGGCCTCTGCAACCGGTAGGCTGACGTCCACCGCAACAACGGCAGGGGTAGGGAATCCGATAATATCCCTCATCGAGACAACAACGGCCCTTGTGATGTCTATTGTCTCTGTCTTGGCACCTGTAATTGCCTCTATCCTGGTAATTCTGTTGTTGATTTTTATCTTTACAATTTACAGGAAGCTCAGGCCCAGAATTCGTAAATAACCACTTTGAAAGTAGAAAGCGTATGAAAATAATAGCAATGATTCCCGCCAGGTATGCTGCCTCCCGATTTCCGGGTAAGCTCATGCAGGACCTCGGAGGGAAACCGGTTATTGTAAGAACCTATGAGGCAGCCCTTGCCACGGGTTTATTTCAGGAAGTTTACGTGGTTACAGACAGCGATCTTATTTTTAAGACCATAGAAGATGAAGGAGGTAAGGTAATGATGAGCGAAGAAGAACACGAATGTGGCAGCGACAGGATAGCAGAAGCCGTAGCCCATTTAGATGTGGATGTAGTGGTTAATGTTCAAGGCGATGAGCCCTTTACGGATAAGGAGAGTCTGGCAAGTCTAATTCGGGTATTTACACAGGATGAAGTAGGAGAAATCGACCTGGCTTCCCTAATGACTAAAATTACTGATAAAGAGGACATTGAAAATCCCAATACGGTAAAAGTAATTGTGGATCAAAGAAATTTTGCCTTGTACTTTTCGAGATCGGCTATTCCCTATCCCAGGGCAGAGGAGATCACACCAACGTATTACAAACACAAAGGGGTTTACGCTTTTAGAAAGCAGGCTGTGCTCGATTTTAAAAGACTCCCTATGCTTCCTTTGGAAGCTGCAGAAAAGATTGAGGCAATCAGATATCTGGAGTACGGAAAAAAGATCAAGATGGTGGAGACCAAGATTACCGGGATTGAGATCGATACCCCGGAAGATCTGGAAAAAGCAAAAGCGGCATGGAAGTAGATTTCAGCAAGATAAAAGTGATTGGGTTTGATGCGGATGATACCCTTTGGGTAAATGAAACCTATTTCAGAGAAGCGGAGGAAGAATTTACCTCCCTCCTGGAACAATACGAGACTAAGAATAAGATCGACCAGGAGTTGTTCAGGACGGAAATTGATAATCTGGATCTCTACGGATACGGGATCAAGAGTTTTACGCTTTCTATGATCGAATCGGCATTGGATATTTCAAATAAGAAGGTTTCACAGACAACCTTAACTGAAATTCTGAATCTTGGTAAAAAGATGATTGCACATCCCGTGGAATTACTCGACGATGTAGAAGAAGTCCTGAAGGCACTCGAAAATAAATACCGCCTTATTGTTCTTACCAAGGGGGATCTGCTGGATCAGGAGCGCAAATTGGATCGCTCAGGCCTTTCAAAATATTTTCACCATGTGGAGGTGTTAAGTGACAAAAAAGAAATGAATTATAAAAACCTGTTAGAGCACTTAGAGATCAGTGTAGAAGAATTCCTCATGGTAGGTAATTCTCTTAAATCTGATGTTTTGCCTATCTTAGCTATTGGCGCTCAGGCGGTGCACGTACCCTTTCACACTACCTGGGCACATGAAGAAGTAGATCCTTCAACGCATACTAACAATCACCTGACAATCTCCGGAATCAGGGATCTCTTAAAATATCTTTAAGCCCCATATGGATATAAAGAAAAATATCGCTTTAAATAAACCCAAAACCGGGACTCAAACTCGGTTTAAGAACTTCCCAATGGTACCCAGAGTAGTATTTGGGAGAGGTTGTTTTGATCAGTTGGGTGAGATCCTTTTGCCTAAACGACAAAATTCAGACGCACCAATCATTTACCTTATCGATGAGGTATTTGAAAACGAAGCGTTGCCGGGCAGGGTTCCAGTCTTGTTCAATGACAAGATCATTTTTATTTCTGCAGATGAGGAACCCAAAACGGAACAAGTCGACAGCCTGGTGCAATACATAAAAAATGAATTTCAGGAAATGCCTTCAGGTATTGTTGGAATAGGGGGAGGCACCTTGCTCGACCTGGCAAAGGCGGTCTCTATCATGCTCAATAACAACGGAAGTGCACACAACTATCAAGGCTGGGATTTAGTAGGCAAACCGGCGATCTATCATGTAGGAATTCCCACCATCAGTGGCACAGGCGCCGAGGTTTCGAGAACTACGGTATTACTCGGCCCTCATAAAAAACTCGGTATTAATTCAGATTTTACCCCCTTTGACCAGGTTCTTTTAGATCCTGATCTTACCCAAGGAGTGCCAACCGATCAATGGTTCTATACCGGGATGGATTGCTTTATTCACTGCATTGAATCGCTCAATGGAAGTTATCTCAACGCGTTTAGCCAGAGTTACGGGGAAAAGGCACTAGACATGTGCAAAGAAGTATTTCTTGGAGACTTAAGCCCTGAAGAATCGAGGGAAAAACTGATGATGGCTTCCTGGCACGGTGGAATGAGTATTGCCTACTCTCAGGTGGGCATAGCACATGCCATGAGTTATGGTTTATCGTATGTGCTCGGGACAAAGCACGGCATTGGGAATTGCCTTGTATTTCAGCACCTCGGTGCCTACTATCCGGAAGGAGTAGAGCTATTTATGGAAATGAAGCGACGCCATAAAATTGAATTGCCAACGAATATTTGTAGCCCTCTTTCCGAAATCGAAATGGATACCATGATTTCCGTTTCCCTTGGAATGGAACCTTTGTGGGAAAATGCCCTCGGACCTTCCTGGCGGGATCAGATTAGTAGAGAAGCGCTAAAGGAAATTTACCTCAAAATCTAGCCTGAGAGTTAGGCTTATCCCCGATTAAGCGGCCGAACATGACGTATCTTGTCGGTTGTTATTATCCTGCTTACTAGTATTTAAACAATGAAGAAACTGAGCTCTTTTATATTTCTCCGTCTTTGGGGTTGGAAAATCGTTGGAAGTTTTCCGGATATTGCCAAGTGTGTTGTTATTGTGGCACCTCATACCAGTTGGGTCGATTTTATAGTAGGTGTGCTTGTTCGCAGCATCGTAGGCGAGGAGATTCACTTTATAGGGAAGCACAGCTTGTTTAAACCGCCATTTGGATGGATTTTCAGGAGCCTTGGAGGAACCCCTATAGATCGCAGTAAAAACAGTGATACCGTGGCCAGTACGGTGGAGATTTTTGAGCAAAAGGAAGTATTCCGACTCGCTTTATCGCCCGAAGGGACAAGGAAAAAAGTGGAGAAGTGGAAAACGGGATTTTATTATATAGCCAGACAGGCTGAGGTCCCCGTGGTCATGGTTGCCCTCGACTTCGGGAAAAAGCAGGTGAAAATATCACAACCTGTGTTTCCGACTAATAATAAGGATGCAGATTTTGAAATGTACAAGGGATTTTTCGAAGGGGTGATTGGAAAAATCCCTGAATACACCTAAACTCGAATAAAGTCGATTCGCAATGTTGTGGATTCTGGTGTACCGTCATTGTCAAAATCATACTCTCCGGTTCCAAAGCTTCCACTAATCAATAAGGTGGTGTCTGTAAGAGTTGCCGTATAGTTCTCCCAATCATCCGGATAATCATTCCAGGTAATAGAGAATAGGTACTGTCCTTCCCAAATTTCCCAGAACATTTCACCACCTACGGTATAAGCGGCCCGATCGGCAGGATTAACGGTCATTGTAAAACGGCCACTACTCTGAATCGCCATAGTTACGGAACCACCTTCGCCTATAAGTTCAATATTCGACTCGCCGTCATCACTTGAAAAATAAGCGGAAGTAGCCTCCCAATTTCCTGCTAATTCACTGATATTAAAAGGCCCCTCTTTAGTTACAGGCTCACCTTCACTACAAGAGAAAGCAATAAATAATACCAGAATTGTACTAAATAATAATGTTTTTGCTGAAGTTCTCATGATTTCCATAGGTTAGATGTTCATGCATGAACTGGTTAATAATTCCGTTATTCAAAAGTACCACCGCATAGAAACACCTGCAATGATATAAGTCATACATGAAAAAAAAGAGCTGTGAAAGGCTTTCGGTTGGTAGGATAATTGGTCTGTAAAGATCAGGCATTACCTAAATTTCCAGGTTCCCAGTGGTATTCAGGCATTAAAATTTAAGAAAGCCCTTCATAAATTATTTTATGAAGGGCTTTAATAGCTAAATCAAATAACTACCTCTCAGTGTCGATAGAATGAAACTGAGACTATTGGGGCTGAGAAATCTACTCTTGTCAGTTAATCAGATTCTAATTCTGATCACCTGGCCCCAAATTTGGATTGGCATCAATTTCAGCCTGTGGGATCTTAAAGATCCATGCATCATTAACAGAAGGCCTTTCAATCTGGAAAGCCTGTTGATATAAAATCTCTGAAGCACCGGAACCACCATCGGCTGCATGATCAATACCTTCATCCCATCTAATTTTATCGGTATATCCGAAACCTTCGCCCCAGAGCTCCAAGGCCCTTTGGAACTTAATATGGTCCATCAAAGCCTGTTGTGTGCCATATACACTAACATCGTAAGCACTATCTCTTTCACTGCCAAGAGGATCAAGTGCCGCCTGTGCTCCGGGTATATCATTTAACATAGCCCTTGCTTCAGCCTCAATTAAATACATTTCTGAAGTACGCATATAAATAACATCATCTGGATCGATGGAACCAGGGTTCTTATTTTTGAGCTTAAAGTGCATATAAGGGTGCAGATTGAATGCCGTGGTAAGACCGTATGTTGCATACAACTCTGCAACTCTGGCATCAAACACGGCTTCGTCTGTGTAGTTGGGATCGTTTCCGAATCCACCCTGCCCATTAGCTGCGGAAGAGTTTGTGTTAGGTGCGTCGACTATAAATGCTTGCTTCCTGTAATCTGTATCCGGTGTGGCATCAATCAACCTTCGGTCTGCAATTTTGGGATTATTCCTGATCTGGCTCCCGTTAAAGGTGTTGCTGGCCAAATAAAAATAGGAACGGAAGAATGTGGTTTCAGCAGCTATTACGTTAGACCCCCAAATCACTTCAGAAAGACTATTCGTATTGAATCCGGAAAGCCAATCGGCTTCATTCATTAAAGGAAAACCGTCTCGTGCCAGAACTGCGTTGTCTGCAGCGGTTTGCCAATCTCCTTTAGATAGGGCCATTCTTGCCTTAAGGCCATAAGCAACATTTATATTTAATTGGGATTTGGTATCAGGTCCACCACTTGGTCTTGGGCTACCAATCTGAAATAGACGAATAGCCTCATCGAGGTCTGCTTCTATCAAATCATAGACTTCCTGTACAGTAGATCTTGGTCCACTGGTGAATGGAGCCTCCGAAGAAAACAAAATTGGAACACCGGGATCTGCAGAGGGAGAACCTATCAGATAACCTCTGGCATAATGCTGTACCAGAGACAAATAAGCGTAAGCCCTATATGTATAAGCCTGTCCTAATATAGTGTTCAGCGCGGGAGTTTCTGTCAAACTTCCATTTGTTCCATTATTTATTAAGCCATTTGCTCCGGCAATAATATTATAGCGATGGTACCATAAGATCTCGTTCGTTAACGAAAATGGATCTGTGTGTGAAAGCCATTGCATTTCAGTTCGCCATCCCAAATTGTTAGCACTTGCAGAATGGATTAAACCTCCGGTCAAATTATCACCCAGAGGAACCCAGTAATGGTTCCCCGCCCTTGCGGTATTCCCTCCGGGAAATATAGTTTGGGACTGGGAGTACAAACCACGATGCAACCCGTTAAGGACCAGTTGCATGTTCTCTTCGTTTGCAAATGCGTCAGCCGCGGCTATCGCATCTGTAGGTGTAGTATCAAGGAAATCTTCCTCGCATGAAGTTATTGTAATCGCCATGATTGCCAATAACACAATTTTAATTCTACTTAACATAACTCTTATTTTTTTTAATTAAAATGATACGTTCAGTCCTAAAGAAATAATTCTCGCAGGATTAAAGTCGTTACCAGCAGGTGTTCCTGCTAAATTATACTGAGGATCCAATCCATCTCTCTTGCTCTTTAAA
>JABDQM010000109.1 GCA_013042315.1 Flavobacteriaceae bacterium
CGAGTATACGCTCTTTTAGGGTATGCTTGTGATGAAGGTGTTAGACGAAATTCTGGGCGACCCGGAGCCGTCAAAGGTCCCGATGCCATTCGCAAAGAGCTGGGTAAAATGGCCAACCACCTGCCAAAAAGTGTTCAACTGATAGACGCTGGAAATATTCACTGTCCCGATGGGGATCTCCAAGGTAGTCAGGATACATTGGCAATTATGACCACCAAACTGGTAAAACAGGGAGCAACGCCGCTACTCCTGGGAGGGGGACACGATATTGCCTATGGACACTACCGGGGAATAATAAACGGACTTGAGAAGGGAAATCGAATTGGGATCATCAATTTTGACGCCCATTTTGATCTCAGAAGCAACGAAGGAGGCAATCATTCCGGTAGTCCCTTTTATCAAATTGCAAACGAATGCTCCTCAGAAGGCAAGCCCTTTGATTATCTCTGTCTTGGGAGCAGGAAAGAAGCGAATCCGCCTGAGTTATTCGAAACCGCAAGTAGATTCGGTGTAAAATACCTCGAACTGCCGGAGTTTTCCATGCATAGTGAAACCGCAGTAAAAAATACGATAGTTGATTTTCTATCCGAGGTAGACAAGGTTTATGTCACTGTAGATATGGACGGATTTTCTTCAGCCTTTTCTCCGGGAGTAAGTGCCTCTTCTCCTGTAGGCTTTAATCCCGAGATTGTTTTCGCTTGCCTTGAAACAATAATCGGTTCAGGGAAATTAATCAGCCTTGATGTAGCGGAAACAAATCCCCTTTATGACAAGGACCAACAGACCGCAAAATTAGCCGCAGGCATGATTTACTACGCAATGCATAAACACGCTTTACTCTAGCCAGGATTTAAAGTATTTGCCATCATCGAGGTTCAAGGCTTCCTGTGTGAGCTGTAAAGGTTTGAAGGTATCGATCATAACGGCCAGTTCCTCTGTGCCTTTCTTACCGATACTCGCTTCATAGGTGCCAGGGTGTGGCCCATGTGGGATACCGGCGGGGTGAAGTGAAATATAGCCCTTGTCGATTCCTTTCCTGCTCATAAAATCCCCATCCACATAGTAAAGTACCTCATCAGAATCGATATTGGAATGATTGTAAGGTGCAGGGATGGCCTCAGGATGATAGTCGTACAACCTGGGACAGAAGGAACAAACCACAAACGCACTAGTCTCAAATGTCTGATGCACCGGTGGCGGTTGGTGGACCCTTCCGGTTATGGGCTCAAAATCGTGTATGGAAAAAGCATAGGGGTAATTGTATCCGTCCCAACCAACAACATCAAAAGGATGTGTGGCATAGACTAGATGATGCAAATGGCCTTGTTTCTTTACTTTAATCGTGAATTCTCCTTTTTCGTCATGTGTTTGCAGATTTTCGGGTAACCTGAAATCGCGCTCGCAAAATGGCGAATGCTCCAGGTGTTGTCCAAACCAGTTGCGGTATCGCTTCGGGGTGTAAATCGGATGATATGATTCTGTAATCAACAATCTGTTGTCTTCGGTTTCAAAGTGGATCTGATAAATCATCCCCCTGGGGATCAGAATATAATCTCCATAACCAAATGGTATTTCACCCAGCATGGTTTTCAGGCTTCCTGAACCTTTGTGGATAAACAACAATTCATCGGCATCTGCATTCTTGTAAAAATACTCAGTCATGGATTTTCTGGGAGCAGCCAGGCCCACATGTACATCACCGTTAAAGAGAATTACTTTTCTACTGATAAGATAATCATCTTCAGCAGGCAGCTCAAGTCCCTTCAGCAAACGCGATTGCACGTGGTATTGTACCGCTGCTTTCGGACTAATATCCAGGGATTTACCGATCTCCTTCACCTGTGTTGGCCGGTGTATGTGATACATCAAAGAGGACATACCGTCAAAACCGATTGTGCCAAACAATTGCTCGTAATAGAGGCTGCCGTCAGGTTTTTTAAAGACTGTGTGTCTTTTGTGGGGAATCTTTCCTAAAGTATGATATAGTGGCATGGAAAATTAGCTTTAAATCAGTTATAAAAATACGATAATAATAAGGGACTCAAAAATTTCGATTTGAAAGAAATCGCTGGATAATAAGATATTGGGAGAGGCTTAAAAAGAAAAAAGCCTCCCAACTTGGAAAGCCTTTCATTGGCTGTACCTAACTTCTTAGTGTACAACACCGACTTCAATTTAATGAAGTCCAACACAACGGTGTAAAGATAACAAAGCTTTTTGATTTGACCCCCAAATGAAATCAATTAATTGCCATTTTTCCTGAGATCAATAACTCATATTTTCGATAAAATAGCAGTATTTGTATCGCTTCGAGGCAAATAATATCAATAAATCATCGATGAAATGCACATATAATCCTTTTGGTAAAAATGTAGGAAACAGATGACAAACACATTTTAAGGATGAGTGGTACAATGTGTAAAAACTTATCGAGTATGTCGGTCTGTTGGTCGGGAATGAGTATGGATCACTCGTCTTTGCTGTTATTTAACTAAAGATTTGAACTGCGGTCCGGATCACTAAACTTAACCTACAGATGAAGACAAAGAATGTAATACTATGGGCTCTTTCTTTTACCCTGGTTTCGTGTATGGAGGATGTAACCACCATATATGAACAGCCTAAACCTGAGGTAGAAGTGGTAGATATTCCTGAAGAAGAACCCAAGGCTACTGATGTTCCACCAAGTCCGGAAAAAGTATTCGATTGGTTGGGGCATATGCAAGGTTCTAACGGCCTCGTGGAAAGTGCAGAATTTACCGACTTTGTTTCTCTTTACGATAACGCACTTGCTGCTCTGACTTTTATCGCCGAAGGAGACCTGTCGAGTGCAGAAGGTATTCTCGATTATTTCGACAATAAATTAGAAACCGAATTCTACGGAAATAACGGCGGATTTTTCCAGTTCCGAGATACTTCAGGTGAGCAAGGTTCAAGAATATGGATGGGGGATAACGCATGGTTACTCCTGGCTGTAAATCACTATCACGATAAGTCTCAATCTAACCGATATGAAAACCTGGCTACTGAATTGGAAACCTGGTTGCGTTCCCTTCAGGAAGAAGACGGAGGATTAAAGGGAGGAATCAATGAAGATGGTACCATGATTCCAAAAGTAACCGAGGGAAACATTACTGCCTTTAACGCGGTACCCGGTTTTGATGATTTTCACAGAAATATTTTAAAGTTCTTAGGAGAACAGAGATGGGATGTTAATGATAAAGTCCTTATTACTGATACTGAAAACCCGGCCTATAATCACGCCTTAGACCTCTATTCTTTAGGCTACATGATACTTGAAGATTTCCCGGAGGATGTATTGATCAAAGCAAATCGATTCTACAATTCTCAAAATTCAACTTCCAACGAGAAATTGATCAGCGGTTACTGTTTCGATGATGATAAAGATGTTGTTTGGCTGGAAGGAACCGCTCAAATGGCCTTGGCCTTCAAGAAAGCTGATCAAGTCGGGAATGCGCAGAACGTATTGCTCAACCTGGAAGAGGCCTTTATTTCAAGTACCTCAAATGCCAATGCAGCAGGTCTCCCCTACACCACTAATTTTGGAACCAATTTTGGAGCTAACGAACTTTGGGACCATACGGATATCACTCCTACAATTTCTTCAAGTGCATGGTATCTTTTCGTCAAAAACGAGTTTAATCCGTTTGAGCTGGGGAGGGAAAAAGAAATCCCTGAAGATTTAAAATTCTGGACAAATTCAGGTGTCAATTAATTCAATGCCAACTGTTTTTTGCCAATTTCTTAACAGCCTGTCTCTTGTGTATCCGGTATTTTTACAAAAAAATACTATGAAAGATTCCGCAATGTTTTGGGTGGGAGCCACCACCCTGGTACTTTTTACCGTGACGATTATGGCTGCTATGAACTTTCCTTTTAATTGGGTATTCT
>JABDQM010000111.1 GCA_013042315.1 Flavobacteriaceae bacterium
ACTAAAGATACACCCCCAAATACTCATATTATGGGTAAATCACCTGCGATTGATCGGATGGCTGCTTTTTGCGTTAATTTTCGTAATTTCTTCCAAGGAATTACCGGGATTGCAATCTGACTCACCCTACTTTTTAACATAAGTTTTATGACACTTTATTTTTTTATGAGTCGAACTTACTTTTTCTTTAGCTGCTAAAGGGATTAAGGTCTCTATTCTAATTCAAAGTGTGCTTGAAGCACTGACAAAATACATGAAACAACTTTTACTTCTTTCCGCTCTTTTCTTCACTTCCTTTGGCTTTTCCCAAACTGTCGATCGACGCCCATTAAGGGGGCAGGTGATCTACAGGAATGTGCCTGTATCCAATGAGAATGTAATCAATACAACGACCGAAAAAGCAACTATTACCAATGATAAAGGAGAATTCCTGATCTATGTTGCAGAAGGAGACGAATTAGTCTTTACCGCCATCAATTATCAGATCGAGATTCTGAATGTAACACCGGAGATCTTAAAGAGAAACCGATTGGTGGTTGAGGTAAATGAAAAAGTTACCGAGCTCGACGAAGTAACTGTCAGTCCTGAAAACCAGAAGAAATTCCTCCAACTACAAAACGAGGAATTCAAACAATATGCTTACGAGACTGATGCCACTGCAGAAGTGCAAAATATTGCTCTGGATCCCACCGTAAGGGGGATGCAGGACGGCCTCAATTTTGTCAATATCTTTAAGGCACTGTTTCTTTCGGGAAATGCGGATAGCGAAGGAGGCAGATCTCCACTAAAAGTGAGCGAGGTTCTTCGGCAGGTTTACGACGATGACTTCTTTGTACTCGATCTGCAATTACCTCAGGATAAGATCGATGCTTTTCTCATTTATTGCGATAACAAACTTCCAGCTCAATCACTGTTGAGAAAGGACAATGAATTTCAATTGATCGAATTTCTGGTTACCCAAAGTAAGGAATTCAGAGAAGGGCTCAATGTGGAAGAATAATTGGCTCTTAGTTACTTTCCTGTTTGTCTTTAGTCTCGCTAACGGACAGTCCTACTTTAATTTTGAATTGGAAGGACAAACCAGATTTGATGGAAAAGGAGTTCCCGATGTTCATATCATGAATACAACAGCTGATAAAGCGACCATTTCTGATCAAAATGGCCGATTCTCCATTGAGGCCACCATGGGAGATACACTGCTTTTTTCAGCGCTGCAGTACCAGAGGAAAACCCTTGTCATTTCAGCGTCTATCCTTGAGAGTAGCTTTGTCTATGTTACCCTGGAAGAATTTGTCAATGAACTGGATGAGGTGGTGGTGCGTCCATTTAACCTTTCCGGTGATTTAAGCAGAGATATGGATGGGATGACCGTAGAAAATGTAGTAACTGCATCTACACTAGGTCTGCCCAACGCCTATGTAAAGCCAATGATGCAAAGCGAACGTCTGCTTAAAGAAGCCTCCATTGGACCTTTTCAAATTGGTATGCTCACCGCCATTCCCTTTAATCCTTTGATCAATATGATCACGGGACGTACAAAAATGCTTAAAAAAAGGGTAGCCAGAGATCAAAAATATCTGCTTACAGAACAAGTTCGCAACTATTATCCGGATAGTATCTTTGTAAAAAGACTGGGAATACCCACTGAGCGTATTGACGATTTTATGTACTATTGCGAAGTGGATGAGAGATTTGATTCCATAGTCGCAACCGACGATCAAATAGCCATCCTAAACCTGCTCCTGATGAAAAGCAAAACCTACAGGGAAAATAATCAACTAAAATGACCGGACTTGGCACAGGAATTGCTTTTTTATCAGATAAATATAAAGACCTAGTACCTTGAAAGTCCTCCATTTATTTTTTATACCCCTCATTATCGCTTTTGGTGTACATAAATTCTATGTCAGTGTAACCCAAATTGAATACTACGCACCTGAAGAAGCCATCCAGATTACGAGTCGGGTTTTTATCGATGATCTCGATAGGGCACTACAGGAAAGATATGAGGTTCAGGCAGTTTTAGGGACACCACAGGAAATACCCGAAGCAGATCGCTTTGTAGACAGATACCTCAAATCAAAATTTGTGGTTCGAATCAACGATAGGCAGGTTAACTATAAATTTTTGGGAAAAAAGACAGATAGTGACATCATGATCCTCTTTTTGGAGATACCCGGAATTTCTTTGGAAAACCTTGAAACCATAGAAGTTCAGAACGAGTTGCTGATGGATGTCTTTGAGGAACAGAAGAATATCCTCCATTTTAAATTCGGGGACAAAAAAAAGAGTTTTGTCCTAATTCGCGAAAGCAACAAAGGAATGTTAAACTTTTAAAAAGTTAAGGTAAATTCTCCCTGAAAAATCCTATTTTCCGCGCCGGAAAAAATTCACAACTTACTTTATGAATCAGATAAAAAATTACGCTACAGGAGTTCTCCTCCTATTTGCCACAATCCTGCCAGCTCAGGAAGAGAAAATCTATGAAAGAGATCCCGGTCACCTGAATGAGAGTAAATTCAGGCAGATGTATCAGGAGTTTGCTACGCCCAATATGTACCGATCTGCCTCGGGAACTCCAGGCCCGAACTATTATCAGCAGCAGGCCGACTATGATATGGACATAGAGCTCGATGACAAAAATGCAAGAATCTATGGGGAAGAGACCATAACGTATTACAATAATGCCCCTGAAGCTCTCGAATTTCTATGGTTGCAACTCGACCAAAACGTCAGAGCCAGGGATTCTAAGGCACCACTGAGAAACGGGAGTGGGATTAACGCAGCCTATACTGCTGGTTCTTTCACACAAACCTATCTGGATGAAGGCTTTGACGGTGGATTCAATATTGAATTCGTAAAAGATGCAAATGGCAAGGCACTCCCTTACACCATCAACCAGACGATGATGCGAGTAGATTTGCCTCAAGCGTTAAAATCGGGAGAGAAAGTTTCTTTCTCAGTTAAATGGTGGTACAATATTCCGGATCACACAATTAACCGAGCCCGTTCTGGGTATGAATATTTTGAGAAAGACGGAAACAGGGCCTATGTAATAGCTCAATTCTTTCCCCGTATGGCTGTATACAGCGACGTGGAAGGGTGGCAAAACCATCAGTTCTGGGGTAGCGGTGAATTTGCGCTACCGTTTGGGAATTACGATGTGAGTATCACGGTGCCGGCAGATCATGTGCTCGACGCTACCGGAAAGCTCCTCAACCGTAAAGAAGTATTCAGCAAAGAGATGATGAAGCGCTATGAGCAGGCTAAAAATTCCTATGATAAACCTGTTTTGATAGTTAATCAGGAAGAAGCAGAAGCTGCAGAGAAAGGTTTTTCTGAAAAGAAAAAGACCTGGAACTTCCGTGCAGAGAATGTAAGGGATTACGGTTTTGCGACCTCCCGAAAGTTTATATGGGACATGCAGGCGGTTAAAATAGGGAACAAAGATGTTATGGCCGTTTCGCTTTACCCCAAGGAGGGAAATCCACTATGGGAAGAATTGTCAACTAAGGCCGTTGCCAGTACCTTGAAGTCTTATTCTGCACACACCTTCGACTATCCTTACCACAAGGCGATTTCAGTGCATGCGAAGAGACAGGGAATGGAATACCCTATGATCTGTTGGAATTACGGCAGGCCAAATGAAGATGGTACATATTCTGACAGGACTAAATACGGGATGATAAGCGTTATTATTCACGAAGTGGGCCACAACTTTTTCCCGATGATCGTCAATTCTGACGAACGTCAATGGGGCTGGATGGATGAAGGGTTAGATACCTTTATGCAATACCTGGCGGAACAAGAGTTCGGTGAGAAATTCCCCGAAGTTATTGCTCCAAATGAAAAGTATCCATCCAGAAGGGGAGATCCTTCTAAGATCGTACCGTATATGAGCGGGGATCAAAGCACGATTTCACCCATCATGTCGAACCCCGAAAACGTTTATAAATTGGGCCCAAATGCCTATGCTAAACCCGCAACGGCCCTAAACATCCTTAGGGAAACTGTAATGGGCAGGGAATTATTCGATCACGCTTTCAAAACCTATTCGCAGCGTTGGATGTTTAAACATCCTACTCCTGAGGATTTCTTCCGTACTATGGAGGATGCTTCTGCAGTTGACCTCGATTGGTTTTGGAGAAGTTGGTTTTACACAACAGACTTCGTCGATATAGGCGTAAAAGATGTAAAGAAATACGTAGTTAGTGATAAACCAGGCAAGGAGATGCAGGAATACATGGCATCGCGTAACCTTACGGAGACTGATTTCCCTCCTCTTGTATATCTGGCTGAACAAAATAAAGATTCTATTGACGATGCTATCGCAGGAAAAGCACCAAGTGAAATTTCTGCTCCGCTCAAAGAATTTATGATGGACAATCTCACTGCCGAAGAAAGAACCCGGGTGAAAGAACCCAAGTATTTCTATGAAGTGACTTTTAACAAACCGGGGGGAATACCCATGCCTTTGATTGTTGAATACACTTATTCTGACGGAAGTTCGGAGGAAGTAACTTACCCTCCGGAAATCTGGAGGAAAAACGATGCAGAGGTAAGGCGAGTTATTTCTTCACAGGCCGAACTCGTAGCTATAACCGTAGATCCGCGAGCTGAGACTGCAGATATTGATGTCACAAACAACAGCTGGCCAAAAAAGGAATCTCCTTCAGAATTCAACCAGTTTAAAGAGGGTATCAAAGGAGACTAAAGTATATTTAGAAATAGCAATGCGATCCCGACATTTATGATCGGGATCGTTTTATTTTATAAAAGGATTCAAACTTGATTATATTTGTACTATGCAATCCCTCTTAGTCCTATTTATTAGTGGAGCCGAGATTTTCTTTATCATGTTCATCGTGGTGATGGTCTTTGGTGCTGACAAGATTCCCGGTATAGCCAAGGGTCTTGGCAAAGGGATGCGCCAATTAAAGGATGCCACCGAAGATATCAAACAGGAGATTCAGAAAAGTGCAGAGAAGCAAGGGATAGATACCAGTATTGCCGATGATATCAAGGATGAGATGAAAAAGGTGAAGAAGAATATTGAAGATGTCTCCGGAACCATTAAAAGAAAGTAAAGGAAAAGGATGTGGGAAAGGTTGATAGAATGGGATCGAAATACGTTCGTTTACCTGAATAACCTTGGAATTGAAGAATACGATTGGTTTTGGTCATTGGTAACACACACTACTACCTGGATTCCCCTGTTTATTCTATTTTTTGTTTTGTTTTTGCGCCATTATAAAGGAAAAGACGCACTGGCTATGATGCTGATGACTGTCCTGCTCTTCGGCGTCGTAATGGCTTTAATGTATCTTACCAAAGAGTATGTGGGACGTCTGAGGCCCAATAACGTATCTGAGCTAAAGGGAATTGTTCGCATTCTTTTTAGGCCGGATGACTTCAGCTTTTTCTCGGGACATGCAGCCAACTCTTTTGCAATAACAACTCTTGTTGTTTTATTCCTCAGAAAAAAGTTCTCATGGGTATGGGTGTTTTATCTATGGCCGCTCTTATTTTCCATAAGTCGGATTTACGTAGGGGTACATTATCCTCTCGACCTTATCGCGGGCACGTTGGTCGGACTTTTAATGGCCTTTATATTTTACAGGATATTTACAAAAATTCTCGTACCCTACTTAGGGTTAAGCCATCTCTGATGGGAAGCACTACCGTCTCTATTCTAGGATCTTCCTTTAACATCCTATTGTATTCTAGCAGTGCCTTAGTGGCTTTGTCTGAGGGATTAAGTTCTTCAATGACCTTGCCTGACCACAAAACATTGTCTGATAGGATAATACTTCCAGCTCTCATCTTTGGGAGGACCACTTCTAAGTAGCGACTGTATTCTTTTTTTTCAGCATCGATAAAAACAAGGTCGAATTGCATATCTAATTGCGGAATGATTTCCAGGGCGTTCCCAATATGCTGAATGATTTGCTTTCCAAATCCGGATCGTTCAAAATACCTACGCTGAATATCCTGCAATTCTTCATTAATATCTATGGTATGCAATTCACCTGTGGAAAGTAATCCTTCTGCAAGGCAAAGAGCAGAATAGCCCGTATATGTACCTATCTCTAAGATCCGCTCTGGCCTGACAATTTTAGAGAGCATACTGAGTACCCTTCCCTGGTAGTGGCCGGTGATCATCCTGGGCTGAATTACTTTTAAATGGGTTTCCCTGCTGAGGGCTGTCAGGTATTCTGGTTCATTTTCTGAATGGTCAGTAAGGTATTGTTGCAGGCTGTCTGGAAGAAAATGCATGCCGAACTTTTTGTAAAAATAGCCTTTTTAAGCTACTTTGAGGGTGGTAAAACCATTGTCTTTATGAAAGAGATCCTGATCCGTGACGCCGTTCTGAATGACCTCCCTGCGCTTCTCAAATTTGAAGAAGCACTCATTGATGCTGAACGACCCTTCGACCCCACTATCCGTGCCGGAGAAGTGCATTATTACGACCTGCGTAGCTATATTGAAAACAAAGAAATTAAAGTAGTGGTTGCAGAAATTAACGGCAAAGTAGTGAGTTCAGGGTTTGGCTTATCCAAAGCGGGCAGGCATTATCTGGATCATGATCATTACGCTTATCTGGGATTTATGTATACCCTGCCGGAATTCCGAGGGAGGGGCATCAACAGCATGATCATTGATGAACTCAAAGACTGGGCTTACCAAAACAACTTGCCTGAGATACGACTTACAGTTTATGATGACAACAGTCCGGCACTGAATGCCTACTTTAAAGCAGGTTTTAAAAAACATATCGTGGAGATGCGACTTCCCTCGCGTTAACCGGAATTCCTCACAGGAGTCGTCGATTAGTAAGTGTTGTTGTATTTTTGGAGAAAAGATGTCTATGAGTTTTCAGAATACCCTTTCCTACGCCCAGCAACTCGATGCGGGAGATCAATTGGCTGCTTATCGCGATCAATTCCATTTTCCAAAAGTAGGCGGTAAGGAAGTGATTTATTTTACCGGTAATTCCCTTGGCCTGCAACCAAAAAGGTCTGCAGATTTTGTGGAAGGGATCATGAAAGACTGGAGAGAATTGGCGGTAGAGGGGCATTTTTATGCAGAAAAATCCTGGTGGGATTACCATGAACGTCTTGCAGCGCCACTTGCCCGGATCATGGGGGCCAAAACGCCTGAGATTACGGTAATGAATACGCTTACGGTTAACCTGCATCTTCTGATGGTCTCCTTTTATCGACCCACCTCCAAACGATATAAAATACTATGTGAAGAAAAAGCCTTTCCTTCAGATCAGTATATGTTCCAGAGTCAGATCAAGTTTCACGGCCTGGATATATCCGACACCATAGTTGAGGTTAAGAAAAGAGAAGGAGAGCACTTTTGGCGAACAGAAGATGTATTGGCTAAAATAGAAGAGGTAGGGGATGAACTGGCCCTTGTCCTGATGGGAGGAGTAAACTACTACAACGGGCAGGTTTTCGACATGGAAACCATTACCAGAGCAGGAAAAGCTGCAGGAGCAGTTGTAGGATGGGACCTGGCCCACGCTGCTGGGAATGTGGAACTCGATTTGCACAATTGGGATGTAGATTTTGCGGCCTGGTGCAGTTACAAATACATGAACAGCGGACCGGGAAATGCGTCAGGGGTTTTTATCCATGAACGCTATCACGGCAGAACCGATATTCCGCGTTTTGAAGGATGGTGGGGTACCAAAAAAGAAACCCGATTTCTGATGCAACCTCAATTTGATCCCATGGACAACGCAGATGCCTGGCAGATTAGTAACGCTCCTGTTCTCGCCCTCGCCCCATACCTGGCTTCTCTGGAAATGTTTGAAGAGGTTGGAATGGAGAAATTGATCGCGAAACGGAATAAAATAGTCTCTTATTTAGAATTTATCCTCCGTGAAATTGACAAAGAAGTAGAAAGTACCTTTGAGATTATTACACCCGAGGCCAGAGGAACTCAACTCTCTGTATTTTTACACGGAGAAGGCAAGCCAATCTTTGACTACCTCATGAAAAATGGAGTAATCACAGACTGGAGAGAGCCCAATGTTATACGCCTGGCCCCGGCACCTTTTTATTGTTCTTATGAAGACATGTATCGCTTTGGACAGATTCTAAAGCGAGGAATCCAAGAGACTTGATACGTATTCCTCAGTAATATTCGGTGCCAATGAGGTCATTGAGACTAATTTTATCCAATCCCAGATACTTTGGCCCAGCCTGGGCTTTTGCCAGTTTAAATATACTATTTGGTACCTGGGCCATATATATTCCTGCGGTTAAAGAAGATCTGGGAATCGATAAAGCCACTCTGGGAATTGCTTTATTTTTTCTTTCCCTTGGGGTTTTTACGGTTTTTCCGGTGGCTTCCCACATCGTCAATTATCTGGGCGTAGGAAGGGCTACCTGGATCGGAATTTTATTGCTATGCTTAACGGCCTTGTTCCCCTTGATGGCCGACAGCTTCATAACTCTTGCAATTGCCCTGTTCTTTTTTGGATCGGCCAATGGCCTGCTCGATATATCCATGAACACCCTGGTCACGGAAATTGAAAAAGAGGACCGGCAAAACTTTATGTCGGCCTCTCACGGCTTTTTTAGTCTGGGAGGCGTCTTGGCGGGATTAGGCAGCTTTCTTATTCTGGTTTTTTCAAACAGGATGCTGCATATGTTGCTGGCAATTTTACTCGTGTTGTCCATCAATTTTATCTTTCATAAAAGGTATAAGCACATCAGGGCGGCACCTATCGTAAAAGAACCTTTTAGTTTCAGGAATTTTAAACCTTTACTGCTATTGGGAATAGTCTCTTTTGTGGTAATGGGAAGTGAAGGGGCAATAGTCGACTGGAGCGGACTTTTTCTCAAAGAAGAAACACTAGCTCCGGAAACACTCTGGGGAGCGGGCTTCCTGGGTTTTCAGCTTACCATGACTCTCGGTCGTTTTCTGGGGGATGCAATAAGTGCTCGAATTGGGTCAGTAAAGATCGTTGCCCTTGGTGCCTCTATAGCCATCGCAGGATATTTCTGTGTGCTCATGGCACAAACTTATCTGGCCATTGTTGGCTTTGCCTTAACCGGACTGGGATTCTCGGTGATCATTCCTGAACTTTTCCGAATAGGGGGGAATGTAAAGGGAGTAGAATCTTCTCAAGGGGTTGCATTTATTGCAGGTACTGGTTATTCCGGATTTTTAATAGGCCCTGTAATTCTGGGTTTCCTGGCCGAAAAGTTTTCACTGAACACCAGTTTTA
>JABDQM010000117.1 GCA_013042315.1 Flavobacteriaceae bacterium
CCATGGTACTGATTAATTCCAAGCTGGTTTCTGTGTAGGCGTACTGATAGAGAATCCCATCGCCGATCATCAGTAATTGATCTGCCATAGGAATCACGTCGAAGGTGGTCATACCCTCAAAATGTTCCAGGGGTGTTAACTCAGGTACATTAGTTTTATCGTATACTTTAAGGCCAAAACTGCCATCGCACACAAAGAGTTTCTCATCCTTTACTCCAAGACCGTAGGGTTCATCCATTGGATAGGACATCAGTAAGGCAGGATTGGAAATGTCTGCTATATCAATAATGAATAGACCGCTTTCTGTAGCACCGCATCCATTTCCGCCTCTTAAGGTGACATAGGCAAAATTTCCGTCAACGACCACCGGGTCGCAAGCAGTGCCGTGCTGAAATTCAGAGACAAAGTTGGGCTGCGCAGGAGAGGATATGTCGTAGATGTACATCCCGCTTCTGCTTCCAAGAAACAAATGATTATCCTGGTTAAAGATGGTTTCGATATCGAATCCGGCATACACATCCTCCAGATCAAGAGGATTTCCAAGGTCTGTAATATCGAAGATATTGATCGAATGATTATCCACCGCGTACAAGAAGTCGCCCACGATTTTAAACCGGGCAAGTGAGCCGCCCTGGCCAACACTGTTTGCCGCAGCATCCATCATCAATTCATTTTCAAATCGGGTTTGAACCTCTTCTATAAGTCGGCGCTCTGTCCTTACCTCCCAGCCAATAAGAACACTGTTTTCGGTGTACGCTTGCCCGTATTCGAATATCTCAGCTTCTGCCGGCCATATCACATTATCCCTGAGCACGTTTTCGAGACGGTTTACGATTTGTATGTTGTTGATATCAGATATATCCAGAACAATCAGATCCGTAAGACTATCCGCGTATAAAAAATCATTCTTTACAGAAATGTCTACGTTCCCTGCTATTTTAATGAAGGCCACTTTCTCAGGGGAATTGGGATTGCTATTATCTATAACATGAACCCCTTTGTACTTGTCATTGACAAAAATATAATTGTTGTAAGCATAGATCTTGCCGGACTCCTCAATGGGCTGGGGAACAACAATATCAACTCCATTTTTAAATTCTTCCGTGGTCATTGTAAGAGGATAGGCCACGAGATAGTCTGCGTATTTTCCGGGATCTTCATTCTCACAGGAAAATAAACCGGCGACAGCAACTAAGGCAAGCAGGACGTTCAGGATTTTCATAGAACAGATTATTAAGGGATTAGGTTATGTATTAGATACGTTGTGATCTGCCTAGTTGCGTCTTTTTTATGAAAATATTCACCTGTCAAATTGTCACAAAAAAGGATATTGTGTTATCTTTGCCCTCCTTTAATACGCCTGTCATTATAGAGTTTATATGGAAAAAGTAATCGATGAGAGCATTCAGGGATCTACTCTGAACACTGAGTCAGTTGAGCGTAATGCTAGAAAGCTTTACATAGAGAGTTATGGTTGTCAGATGAATTTTTCTGACAGTGAGATCGTAGCTTCTATCCTGGCCGGTGAGGGTTTCAACACCACTTCAGAACTTGAAGAAGCAGATTTGGTGCTTGTCAATACCTGCTCCATCCGCGAAAAGGCCGAAACAACGGTAAGAAAAAGGCTGGAAAAATTCAACGCGGTGAAAAAATCCAAACCCCATATGAAAGTAGGGGTCCTTGGGTGCATGGCAGAACGTTTGAAAAGTCAGTTACTCGAAGAGGAAAAGATAGTTGACATGGTGGTGGGGCCGGATGCCTATAAAGACTTGCCTAATCTGGTCAGAGAAATAGACGAAGGAAGAAATGCGGTAAACGTGATTCTCTCGAAAGAAGAAACTTATGGCGATGTAGCTCCGGTTCGATTGAATACAAATGGCGTAACCGCCTTTGTTTCCATTACCAGGGGTTGTGATAATATGTGTACGTTTTGCGTTGTGCCTTTTACGAGGGGCAGGGAGCGCAGCAGGGATCCTCAGTCTGTAGTTCAGGAAGTGAACGAATTATGGGAGCAGGGATATAAGGAAGTCACTTTATTAGGGCAGAATGTGGACAGTTATTTGTGGTATGGGGGCGGACTCAAAAAAGATTTTGAGAAAGCGTCTGATATCCAGAAGGCCACATCTGTAAATTTCTCCGGACTGCTCGCAATGGTCGCTGAAGCACAACCGCGAATGAGAATCCGTTTCTCCACGTCAAATCCTCAGGACATGACTTTGGATGTGGTAAGAACTATGGCGAAATACAAAAACATCTGCAACTATATTCACCTGCCTGTGCAAAGCGGAAGTGACCGGATCCTCAAAGCGATGAACCGTCTGCATACTCGTGAGGAATACATGAATTTGATTACTGAAATTCGCAGGATAATCCCCGATTGTGGGATCAGTCAGGATATGATCGCCGGATTTCCAGGAGAGACGGAAGAAGACCACCAGGATACCTTGTCTCTGATGGAGTTTGTAAAATACGACTTCGGATTTATGTTCGCTTATTCAGAACGACCGGGCACAATGGCTTCCAGAAAATTAGAGGATGATATTCCCGAGGCAATTAAAAAGCGAAGATTACAGGAAATCATAGCGATGCAGCAAAAACACAGCCTGTATCGAACCCAACAGCATCTCGGCAAGGTTGAAGAAGTGCTGATTGAAGGGCCGTCTAGAAAATCTGATGCCCATTGGATGGGTAGAACCTCAAGCAACACCGTGGTGGTTTTTCCGAAGAAACAATATCAAGTGGGGCAATTTGTGATGGTCTCTATTAAGGACTGTACTTCCGCAACCCTCCTGGGTGAAGCGGTGGGACTGGCAGAAAATAGCAACTAATGGAAAGTGTACAAGCTATAAAACAACGATTTGGGATCATAGGAAACGATCCGAAGCTAAACAGGGCCCTGGAAAAAGCTATACAGGTGGCCCCTACAGACATCTCGGTCTTGGTTACCGGAGAAAGTGGTGTGGGGAAGGAAGCCGTACCTAAAATTATCCATTCCCTGTCGCATCGAAAGCACGCTAAATATATTGCTGTCAACTGCGGAGCTATACCTGAAGGCACTATAGACAGTGAACTCTTTGGACATGAAAAAGGATCTTTTACCGGCGCAACCCAAACCCGAAGCGGATATTTTGAGGTGGCCGACGGGGGTACAATTTTCCTGGACGAAGTTGGAGAACTCCCTCTTACCACCCAGGTGAGATTGCTTAGGATACTGGAAAATGGTGAATTTCTTAAAGTAGGCTCATCTCAGGTTCAGAAGACCAATGTGAGGATCGTAGCGGCCACTAATATGAATATGATTGAGGCCATAAAGAAAGGAAAATTCAGGGAAGACCTTTACTATCGATTGAGTACGGTGGAGATCCAAATCCCACCTCTCAGGGACCGAAAGGACGACATTCATTTACTGTTCAGAAAATTTGCTTCTGATTTCAGTCAGAAATACAAGATGCCCACCATCAGGCTTGAGGACAGTGCCATTCAACTCCTTGAAAAATACCGCTGGCCGGGAAATATCAGACAGCTCCGGAACATCGCCGAACAGATTTCGGTTTTAGAGGAAAGCAGGTCTGTAACTCCTGACACCCTCAATAGCTATCTGCCACATGCCAACGATTCGAATTTACCTGCCGTGATTGAGCGAGAGACTAAAAAGGGTGATTTCAGCAACGAACGTGAAATCCTCTACAAGGTGCTCTTCGACATGAAAGCAGATCTCAATGATCTTAAAAAACTGACGCTCAAGATGCTCAATTCTGGAGATTCGGATAAAGTTCAGGAGGAAAATGAAACCCTCATCAGAAAGATTTACGGTTCGGATACGGGCGAGGAAGAAGAGAAGACCAATGCCGTAGAACTTCTTCCCCCTCATGAAACCCGAGTGGAGAAACCCGTAGAAGTAAACAGGGAAGACAAGTACCACTTTGCTGAAGAAATAGAAGAGGAAGAAACCCTATCTTTACAGGAAAAGGAGATCGAATTGATTAAAAAGTCGCTGGAACGCAACAGGGGAAAACGCAAGGCAGCAGCTTCAGAATTGGGAATCTCCGAACGCACACTCTATCGCAAAATAAAACAGTACGACCTTTAGTGAATAAAAGAAGACATATCCCTATTTTCCTTCTTCTGCTCTCCTTAGCAGGATGTGGGGTTTATAATTTTACGGGAGGAGACGTAGGAACAGCTGAGACTTTTACCGTAAATTACTTTCAAAATTACGCCTCACAGAGTCCGGGCTCTACCTTTGATCCAGGGCTAGACAGGGAATATACTTTATCTCTGCAAGACCTTATCCTGAACCAGACCAGTCTGGATCTTGTATCGTCTAACGGGGATCTGTTATACGAGGGAGAGATCGTTGAATACCGGGTTTCGCCTATGTCGGCCACTGCAGAACAGCGCGCAGCTCAAAACCGACTGAGCATTTCAATTAACGTTCGGTTTTTCAACAAGACTAAAGAAGGTGCTGAATTTGAGAAGAGATTTTCTTTTTTCTTCGATTATCCGGCCACTTCGCAATTGGCTTCTGTGAGAGATGAAGCCCACGAGGTGATTTTTGAACGGATCAATCAGGATATTTTTAACGAATCGCTCGCAGATTGGTAATATGAAGGTGACAGATTTTACATATTTACTTCAACACCCAGACAAGGTTGTAGATCCGGTACAGACCCGGCAATTGGAGGAAGTGGTAAAAGAGTACCCGTATTTCCAGGCAGCCAGGGCCCTGCAACTAAAAGGCTTAAAAAACCTCAACAGTTTCAGATACAACAATGCCCTAAAAACAACAGCTGCCTACACAACAGACCGGGATGTACTTTTCGATCTGATCACCTCCCCTGAATTTCTTCAGAATTCCATAGCCGATGCTATCAGTGGAAAAACGACAAAGATCGAAGTAACCGAAGTGGAGGCCGAAGAAGTAATCACAGAAAGTGAGAGTCCGGCCGCCTTATTGCAAGAAACTACCGATGCACCCCTGCCCAGAAACACGCAGGACGCTGAAGATATCCTGGATCCTTCGCTTTTTGCTTCCAAGGATCCGGAAATTGACAAGGAAATTGCACGGGAAAAAGCGAGAGCGGCTGAAGAATTGGAGTTGGGACAGCCTCTGCCCTTTACCAAAAAAGAAAGGCATTCCTTTATGGAGTGGTTGCAGCTCAGTACTTCGAAACCTCTAAAACCGGAAGTGAAATCAAAACAGCAGAAAGCCGGAATTCCTGAGGATATGGAATTTCCGATCGCTGAGGAGTCGGATAAAAAGAAAAAATTTGAACGCATCGACCGCTTTCTCGAAGAGAATCCAAAAATCATCCCAAAGGAGCAGGAACCCTCAAAAGTCAATATCAAAGACTCTACAAAAATTAATTCTGAAGAGTTGATGACCGAGACTCTCGCAAGGGTATATCTGGAGCAGAAAAAGTATAAAAAAGCACTGCAGGCATACAAAATATTAAGTTTGAAATATCCGGAAAAAAGTAGTTTCTTTGCAAGCCGAATTAAAGCGGTAAAGCAATTACAAAAGGAAAAATCTTAAGATGAGTACATTTACAATATTTCTGATCCTGATCATCGTGGTTTGTTTTCTACTGGTGCTCGTGGTTATGGTTCAGAATCCCAAAGGAGGAGGATTGTCCTCTTCTTTCGGAGGCGGTGGCACACAGGTTGTCGGTGGGGTAAAGAAAACCGGTGATTTTCTAGACAAGAGTACCTGGACACTGGCCGGACTCTTAATTGTTCTGATTCTCCTCTCCAACGTAGCTCTTAAAGGAAGTTTTGGTGAAGCCGATTCAAAACTGCTTCAGGGAGATGATATTGAAACTGCCGTTCCTGAAACAGTTCCGGAAGAGGTAGTCCCAACAGATACGACTAGTCCGTTAGACACGATTCAATAAGAATTTGCTTATTCTAAAAATTAAAAATGCCAGCCGAAATGACAAGCTGGCATTTTCATTTTACAAACTGTCAGTATTTATCGCTTGGCATAATTTCTGCCATGTTAATTTCGAAAATTAAAATTAAACAAAACACATATGGCTAAACTTAACATCAAACCATTAGCGGACAGGGTTCTTATTGAACCAATGGCGGCAGAGACAAAAACTGCCTCAGGATTGTACATCCCTGACACTGCAAAAGAAAAACCACAAAAAGGAAAAGTAGTAGCCGTTGGGCCTGGTACCAAAGACGAAAAAGTCACTGTTAAAGTTGGTGATTCGGTACTTTATGGAAAGTACGCCGGCACTGAATTAAAGCTGGATGGCACAGACTATTTAATGATGCGCGAGAGTGACATCCTGGCTATCGTATAAACCTTTATTCCTGGTAGTAAGAATAAGTCCTACCGAATTAAAACAAAAAACAAATTAGAATTATGGCAAAAGATATAAAGTTTGATATAGAAGCAAGAGACGGCTTAAAGCGGGGTGTGGATGCCCTTGCTAATGCGGTTAAGGTAACCTTGGGTCCCAAAGGACGGAATGTTATCGTAAGCAAATCATTCGGAGCACCTGCGGTCACCAAAGATGGAGTTACTGTAGCAAAAGAAATAGAACTGGCAGATGCACTTGAGAATATGGGTGCCCAAATGGTAAAAGAAGTTGCTTCCAAAACCAATGATCTGGCAGGAGACGGAACTACAACAGCTACAGTTTTAGCGCAGTCTATCGTAAAAGAAGGATTGAAAAACGTAGCAGCCGGAGCTAACCCAATGGATCTTAAGAGGGGAATAGACAAGGCAGTAGAAGCCATTGTAGCCCATCTCACAAAACAGGCTAAAAAAGTAGGAGATTCCTCGGAGAAAATTAAGCAGGTTGCAGCCATTTCAGCCAACAATGACGAAACCATTGGTGATCTTATCGCTCAGGCCTTTAACAAGGTTGGTAAAGAGGGCGTCATTACAGTAGAAGAGGCAAAAGGTACAGATACCTATGTAGACGTTGTTGAAGGAATGCAGTTCGACAGGGGGTACCTTTCACCTTACTTTGTGACTGATTCTGAGAAAATGATCGCAGATCTGGATACTCCTTATATTCTGCTTTATGATAAGAAGATCTCCACCATGAAGGATCTTCTCCCTGTGCTGGAACCTGTAGCACAATCCGGAAAGCCCTTATTGATCATTGCAGAAGATGTAGACGGGGAAGCCCTGGCTACTTTAGTGGTAAACAAATTAAGAGGATCCCTAAAAATTGCTGCTGTAAAAGCTCCCGGATTTGGAGATCGAAGAAAAGCAATGCTGGAAGATATAGCAATCCTGACCAACGGGACTGTAATTTCAGAAGAACGTGGCTTCTCATTGGAGAATACGACAATTGACATGCTGGGAAGTTGCGAAAAAGTGACTATCGACAAGGATAATACCACAATCGTTAACGGATCGGGTAATGCCAAGGATATCAAAACCCGTGTAAATCAGATCAAGTCGCAAATTGAAACAACCACTTCAGACTACGATAAAGAAAAATTGCAAGAACGCCTGGCTAAGTTAGCCGGTGGGGTTGCTGTACTTTATGTAGGAGCGGCCTCAGAAGTAGAGATGAAGGAAAAGAAAGACCGTGTTGATGATGCTTTGCATGCTACAAGAGCGGCTGTTGAAGAAGGCATTGTCGCCGGTGGTGGTGTCGCATTTATCAGGTCAAAAGCTGCTTTATCTAAGGTAAGCGTTGAAAATCCGGATGAAGAAACCGGATTACAGATCGTAGCTAGGGCTATTGAGTCACCCCTGAGGACCATAGTTGAAAATGCAGGAGGAGAAGGATCTGTAGTGGTGGCCAAAGTATACGACGGAAAAGGCGACTTTGGATACGATGCCAAAACGGAGACTTATGTGGACATGATGAAAGCGGGAATCATTGATCCCAAGAAAGTGACGCGTATCGCTCTTGAAAACGCGGCTTCAGTAGCGGGGATGATCCTCACTACAGAGTGTGCTCTAACCGATATCAAGGAAGACAATCCACCTGCCCCACCAATGGGCGGAGGCGGAATGCCCGGAATGATGTAAGTCAATACTTTAAAAGAAAAACCGCCCAAAATGGGCGGTTTTTTTTGTTTGATCTCGTGATAAAAAATGCCTAGTGCATGTCTTTTACCACTGTTGAATCGCGGTAACGGCAACAAGGGTGAACTTTGAGGTAAGCTTCTTCGGTTGCTTTGAGCTCTTTGGTATCATGACCCACTGCTACAATCGCAGTTTTGATGATCATTGGATTAGTCTTCCGCTCGTCGATAATAAGTGAAAGTTGGTGGGAAGGTATATCCCAAACCGCATATTTCACACCCTTAACACCTATGGCGGCCTTTTCAATCCGTATTTTACACATCTCACAAATGCCATCAACTTCAAATGCTATCCTCTTATTTTTTTCCTGTGCAAATGAAATGGTGGTGAACAAAGAAAGTGTCAAACCTATCAGATACTTTTTCATGATATTTAATTTTAGTTGTTCAGGTTATAAAAGGGTAAACCTGAATCCCGCATAATACATTCTTCCCATTACAGGGGCGAATACGATACTAGTATCAAAATACGCACCAAAAGGATCCCCGGCACTTACTATAGGGGCATTCTGGGTAAAATTAGTAATATTTTCCAAACCAACATACACTTCCCATTGCCTGGAAAACACCTTGGTTATTTGTGTATTCATTAAACTATATGAATCCGAAAATAAAGGTAATTGGAATTCCTGAGGGCTTGTTTCCGTTGAAGGTAGTCTCTGGCTTCCTATCGTATGCAAGGTATAATCAAAACGCCATTGTGATCCATTCTCCTTCGGGCTACTTACATATCCAAGATTGGCAAAGAATCTATGTCTAGGCTGTAAGGGTTTTTGCAATAATCCCGTTTGATACTGTGTCTTAACTTCATAAAATTTATAGGCCGTACGCATTTCCAGGTTCCGGAGTAGTTCCAAATTAAATTCTAGCTGAAAGCTGTTGGCAAAACTTTTGCCATCGAGGTTTAAAAAAGTAATCTCCAGAGGATTTTCCCAATCAACTACCACCTGCTCCCTGAAAGACGTCCGGTAAAAATCGGCTGAAATATTTCCACTTCTATTGCCTATAGTAAACCCCTGTAGCAGGCTTACCCCATAATTCCATGCATCCTCGGGGTTTAGTCCATAAACCTTGCCATTGTTATTTAACAGTTGAATCTGTCGGGCAGTTGCGAAGAGTTGCTGGTTCTCTGCAAAAATATTGGCAGCCCGTCTTCCTCTTCCCACAGACATTCTGAAGCTCGATCTTTCCCAAGGGGAATATCTAAGATGAAACCTTGGCGTGACAAATGTTCCCAATAGATTATGGAGATCTACACGTATCCCGGCAGTGAGACTCAGGGTTTCCAGATTATCGTAGTTATACTCAAAAAAAGATCCTACAGACCTGTCTATCCTACTAAAAAGCTGCTGATTTACATTTTCATTATAGCCGTCATAAGAGGCATTCAATCCCGTTTTAAACTTGTGTTGGGTGTTGCCTAGGATAGAATTGAAGATCAAATTGATATATGCACTTTCATGGTCTATATCATACCTATTAAAACCGAAATAGGAATCTTGCTTATGATCGCTGAAGGCGACCTGAAATCCCATACTTTGAAAAGGTAATGAAGGAAAGACGTAGCCAATTTTCATACTTGTATCTAAACGCCTGGTATCTATTTCACTACCCCAAGAATTGGTAGTAAATCGATCTGTATTCGGATCAAAAGCGGTTTGTCCTAGCTGTTTATCATCCTGTAGAAAACGAAAGTTTATAAAACTAACCCATCCTTTTTCCGGATCCTGATACTGCCATCTATTCAGAATATTTATCTGATCTGCCAGAGGGGCGTCAAGAAAACCGTCATTATTATCATCTACCTTAGTATCTCTTTTGTTCCCGTGTAAATAGAGTCCTGTGCTCCAGGAATCGGAAACCTTCATGTTAAGATGAGTGTTAAATTCTAACCTTCCATTTCTGTTGGCATATCCATTCACAAAAAGAGCCGGGTCCGTGTAGGGTTTCACCAATTCAGAATTGATCTGACCCGATATACTTTCGTACCCGTTTATTACACTTCCGGCACCTTTGGTAATTTGAATGCTTTCTATCCAGGTGCCGGGAGTATAGGTAAGTCCGTAGACCTGGGAAGCCCCTCTTACCATTGGTATATTCTCTTGTGTGATCAACAAATAAGGACTTGTTAACCCTAGCATCTGTATTTGTTTGGTGCCCGTAAGTGCATCTGAAAAATTCACATCGATGGCTGGGTTGGTCTCAAAACTTTCAGACAGATTGCAACAAGCCGCTTTTAACAGTTCATCGCTATTTATGTTGACGATATTCTGAGAACTGAGGAATGTTTTTTGAAGTGCATCCCTTTTTTTTATGACTTCTACTTCATCTAATTCATTAGATGATTTTAAAAAATGCACTAAATTTTCCGGCTTAGTAACAATTAAAGTATCTGAACGAAATCCGATATAACTGATGATCAGAGAGGAGTATTCCTTATTATATGGAATAGAAAATGAGCCATCCCCCTGCGACATGGTCCCGATCTGAGAGTTCATCCAGTAAACATTAGCCCCTTCCAGCGGAATGGATTCCTGTTTTTCACTCCTGGCAAACACAGTTCCAGTTACGTTTTCCTGTCCTTGCAATAGCTGGGAAAACAGTACAATAAGAAATGTAATATTTCTGAAATATCTCATAGCTAAAATGTAGCTTACACTACGTAAAATTACAATTAAAAAAGGCGTTGAAGAATATTTTTCCTGCAATGACCGGTTGACTTCTAAAATCCTTCTTAGACCAATTTCCTTTTATATATTTACAAAAAAAATGTTCGAAAAACTTCAATCTGCAATACCGTCCATTCTCAGTACTGAGAATCTTAGTACTGAAGAAAAACTGAAAGAGCTCTGCCGATTCCTGAAAGAGGAAATTCCACACTACGATTGGGTTGGGTTTTATTTTCGCAATGGCGAAAAAAAAGAACTGAAATTAGGTCCGTATGCAGGCGCCCCGACAGATCACGAGATCATTCCCTTTGGAAAAGGAATTTGCGGGCAGGTAGCCCTTAGCAACAGTAACTTTGTAGTTCCCGATGTAAGCGCACAGGACAATTATATTGCTTGCAGCATCTCTGTGAGATCTGAGATAGTAGTCCCCTTATTTGTGAACGGAAAGAATATTGGTCAGATCGACATCGACTCAGAAACACCGGATCCGTTTTCCGAAGCTGATGAGCGCTTTTTGGAATTTGTGAATCGCGAAGTAGCCAAAATTCTTTAAAACTTTTGCTCTTTTGTTAATAAGACCCCGTGGGGAATAGTTCCTAAAAAACTACCTTTGATTTTCTCACTTTACCATTAAACTCGCACCACATGGGCACAGCTAAAAAAGCCAATACCGCGCTTATATCCGTCTTTCACAAAGACGGCCTTGAACCTATCGTAAAAAAGTTTCAGGAATTAGGGATCACTATTTATTCCACCGGGGGTACAGAATCGTTTATTCGTTCTTTAGGGGTGGAAGTAATTCCGGTTGAAGAAGTAACCAGCTACCCTTCTATCCTGGGAGGAAGGGTAAAAACCCTGCACCCAAAAGTGTTTGGCGGCATCCTGAATCGGCAAGACAACGAGGGGGATGTAGCACAATTAGAGGAATTTGATATCCCTCAGCTCGATATCATTATCGTAGATCTTTATCCTTTTGAAAAAACGGTAGCCTCAGGGGCAGCTGAACAAGAGATCATTGAAAAAATAGACATAGGCGGAATCTCACTTATCAGAGCAGCAGCAAAAAACTTCAAAGATGTACTATGTGTTTCATCACGGGAAGATTACGGCAATTTTCTCGAACTGATATCAAACGGGGACGGGGTGACCACTTTGGAGCAGAGAAAGGCCTTCGCAGCAAAAGCCTTTAATGTTTCTTCACATTACGACACAGCCATTTTTAACTACTTCAATCCGACTCACGAGATCGCCTCTTTAAAGATCAGTGAAATGAATGGACGAGTGCTGCGCTATGGGGAAAACCCACATCAGAAGGGCTTTTTCTTTGGGGATTTCGACCTTATGTTCACCAAGTTACACGGGAAGGAATTATCCTATAACAACCTTCTTGATGTTGATGCAGCGGTTAACCTGATGGCTGAATTTCAGGATGCCGATCCCACCTTTGCCATCCTGAAACACAATAATGCCTGCGGCCTCGCTAGTAGAGATAACTTACATCAGGCATACACGGATGCTCTGGCCGGAGATCCGGTATCGGCCTTTGGCGGAATATTGATTAGCAACAGAGAAATTGACCTAGATACGGCCAAAGAGATCCACAAACTCTTTTGTGAAGTGGTCATTGCCCCTTCCTATGACAAAGAGGCCCTCGAAGTTCTAAAAGGCAAGAAAAACAGAATTATATTAATTCAAAAGGAGGTTCCATTGCCTGAAACACTTGTGAGAACCTGCTTGAATGGTGTGCTTGTACAGGAAAAGGACTTCCTTACGGATACCCGGGAAAATCTATCCTACGTCACAAAGAAAAAACCATCAGAACGTGAATTACAGGATCTTATTTTCGCTTCCAAGCTCTGCAAACACACAAAATCAAATACCATTGTCCTGGTAAAGAACAAGCAGTTGTGTGCCAGTGGTACCGGGCAAACCTCAAGAGTGGATGCCCTCAATCAGGCCATACACAAGGCTACTTCTTTTAAGTTTGAGCTCGATGGAGCCGTTATGGCAAGTGATGCCTTCTTCCCTTTTCCGGATTGTGTTGAGATTGCAGGCAAGAGTGGTATTACAAGTGTGATACAACCGGGAGGTTCAATAAAAGACCAGCTGAGCATCGATTATTGCGATGAAAATGAAATTGCTATGGTAATGACTGGCACACGTCATTTTAAACATTAATTTTACTACTTTTGTCGATGAAATGCACCCGTTTATCTAAACCAAACTAAACAATTATAATGGGATTTTTTGACTTTTTAACTGAGGAGATCGCGATCGACCTTGGTACCGCCAATACCCTTATCATCCATGCCGATAAAGTTGTTGTAGATAGCCCCTCCATTGTAGCCAGAGACAGGATTACCGGTAAGATCATCGCCGTGGGAAGGGAAGCCAATCAAATGCAGGGCAAAACCCATGAAAACATAAAGACTATACGACCACTGAAAGACGGGGTAATTGCAGACTTTGACGCATCTGAAAAGATGATCAATATGTTTATCAAAAACATCCCTGCTCTCAAGAAAAAATGGTTTCCCCCGGCACTTAGAATGGTTATTTGTATTCCATCAGGAATCACCGAAGTGGAAATGCGGGCGGTAAAAGAATCGGCTGAACGGGTAAATGGAAAAGAAGTTTACCTCATTCACGAACCAATGGCCGCAGCTATAGGTATCGGTCTGGATATCATGCAACCCAAAGGGAACATGATTGTTGATATCGGGGGTGGAACTACTGAAATTGCGGTAATCGCCTTAGGAGGAATCGTCTGTGACAAATCCGTAAAAATCGCAGGTGATGTATTTACAAATGACATCATCTACTATATGCGCACCCAGCACAACCTCTATGTGGGGGAAACGACAGCTGAAAATATTAAGATCAAAATAGGCTCTGCCACCGAAGATCTGCAATCGCCCCCGGATGAGATGTCTGTACAGGGTCGCGATTTGCTTACCGGGAAGCCCAAACAAGTATCTATTTCCTATAGAGAGATTGCGAAAGCCCTTGATAAGTCTATCCTGCGTGTAGAAGACGCGGTGATGGAAACCCTGTCGCAAACTCCTCCGGAATTGGCGGCGGATATATACAACACCGGAATCTATCTCGCAGGTGGAGGATCAATGCTCAGGGGGCTGGACCGCAGGCTTTCCCAAAAAACAGATCTGCCGGTTTATATTGCCGAAGATCCGCTGAGAGCTGTGGTTAGGGGCACAGGTATTGCGCTGAAAAATTTAGAACGCTACAAGAGTATTCTCATCAAATAGGTCCCGACCGGATACCTCAAACGATTATTCAAATAGGTATGTAGCAAGAGATGAGACGACCCAATAGGTAAAGTGAATGCAGCAGATTATCAACTTCATCCTTCGCAACAAGACTACCTTGCTGTATCTCTTTTTACTCATCCTTGGTATGGCAATGAGCGTGCAATCTCATTCTTATCACAGGGCCCGCTTTTTTAACTCTGCCAATTGGCTCAGTGGTGGTTTGTACAATATTCAATCAGACATATCTTCATATTTCAACCTGCGGGAAGAAAACCAAAAGTTAGTTGACGAAAATACACGTCTTCGAAATCTCTTGTTCAACCTGGAGATTGACAGTCTTTCTGATGGCACTACAGATAATTTCCCCTTTGAAGTTGTTCCCGCGCAGATCATTAAAAACAGTTATGCCCTTCGCAATAATTATATCACCATTAACAAGGGTTCTGAGAACGGTGTTAAGCAGGATATGGGAGTCATAACGTCCAAAGGGATCCTGGGAATTGTAGAACATACTACTGATCAGTACGCAGCGGTCCAAAGCCTACTGAACACTAAATCGAATATCAATGCTAAAATAAAGAACACCAATAATTTTGGATCTTTAATATGGAATACCGATCGATTTGATGTGGTACAACTGGAGGATATTCCACGGATCGTACCGCTCAACATCGGCGATACCATCGTTACCGGCGCCATGTCCAGTATTTTTCCTGAAAACATTCCGATCGGGACGATAAAAAAATTCGACCTGTTGGTATCTGAGAACTTTTATACCATTGACGTCGCTCTGTTCAATGATATGACCAATATCAAGAACGTCTATATCATCAGCAATAAGAACAGTGCTGAGATCCAAAGTCTTGAAGAAAAAATAAACAATGACCAATAATCTGTACCTGAAGAACGGTTTGCGCTTTGTGCTTCTTATACTCGCACAGGTTTTGGTGTTTAACCGACTCAACTTCTTAGGCTTTATCAACCCCATGATCTATCTGCTGTTTCTCTATTGGTACCCAATAAAGCAGCGCCAGAGTGTTTTTATCATTATTAGCTTCCTTCTGGGGTTTATCATTGATATTTTTTCTGACACCCTTGCCTTCCACACCGTAGCCTGCACTACCATGGCCTTTTTTCGTCCGGCAATCATGCGTTTTGTTTTTGGGGTAAATTTTGAATTTCAGAGTTTCAAACTCAGTAATACGACAAAGGCACAACAAATCGCATTTTTAGCGTTCTTAATAATAGGACATCACACGATATTCTTTTTGCTGGAAATTTTTAGTTTTTCGCATTTGCTATTACTTTTGAAAAAGACAGTTTCCACAAGTGCGGGAACGCTGGTACTGAGTATTTTGATTATTTCACTTTTTAGCGCTGAAAAAGAATGAAAAAGATTTTGCTTTCTTCCATTATAGTAATCATAGGGATTACATTTATTGGCAGGCTTTCCTATTTGCAGATCTTTCGTTCAACACCTAATCAAATCCTTGAAGATTCTGCCATAAAGACTATCTACGATTACCCGGAACGGGGCTATATTTACGATCGAAATGGCGAATTACTGGTGGCAAATCAGCCCGCCTATGACGTGATGGTCATTCCACGAGAGGTAAAACCTCTTGATACACTTGAATTTTGCTCATTACTCGGAATAGACAAGCCCAGATTTATTGAACAATTGCGAAAAGCAAGGGTGTATTCCCCTCGCCTCCCTTCGGTATTGGTGCCTCAACTTTCTAAAGAAGACTACGCCAGGTTACAGGAAAAAATGAGGAAATATGAAGGTTTCTACATTCAGAAAAGATCACTCCGTTACTACGCAACACAAAGTGGAGCTAATGTACTCGGTTATATCTCAGAAGTCAACGAAAGTGATATCAGGAAGAATCCCTATTACAAACAGGGTGAACTTACTGGCAGAACCGGAATAGAAAAACAGTACGAAGATGTTCTTCGGGGAGTAAAAGGAGTAAAGCTGATCCAAAAGGATCGGTTTAACAGAGTGATTGGCCCCTACAAAGAAGGGACACTAGACACGCTCCCGGAACAAGGAAAGGAGATCCTCGTTACCCTTGATAAAGAGTTGCAGGAATACGGGGAACGATTGATGCACGGCAAAAGAGGTGGAATTGTCGCTATTGAACCGGGCTCCGGAGAGATCCTGGCCCTTATTTCCGGACCTACCTATGACCCGGCATTACTCGTGGGAAGAGAGCGATCTAAAAACTACAGCAAGCTGCATTACGATACTATCTCTAAACCTACCTGGGATAGATCCCTTTTGGCTCAGCCTTCCCCGGGTTCCCCCTTCAAAACCCTTAACGCCCTTGTTGCGCTGCAAGAGGAAGTCATTAAACCGGAGACTACTATCCGTTGCTACAATGGTTTTTATGTCGGTAATAAAAAAAGAGGGTGCCATTGCGGGGGTGGTTTACGCAATATGAATTCGGGGATCTATAAATCCTGTAATGCTTATTTTGCCGGCACCTTTCGAAAAATTTACGATAAGTATCCAACCACTGATGAGGGTATGGATGCTTGGGAGAAACACATCAAAAGTTTTGGTCTAGGAGACTATCTGGGATACGACCTTCCCACAGGAAGGAAAGGCCGGATTCCAGACAAAGCTTATTACGACAGGGTCTATGGGGACAACCGCTGGGCGTCTTCCTTTATTATTTCCAATTCAATTGGGCAGGGTGAGGTAGCTGCTACTCCTATTCAACTTGCGAATATGACCGCAGCTATTGCCAACAGAGGCTATTATTACACTCCTCATATTATTAAAAAAATTGCAGGCGAAGAGATAAACGATCCGAAGTATACAACGCCCAATTACACCACCATTGACAAAAAACACTTTAATCCTGTAGTGCAGGGAATGGCCGATGTGTATACAAAAGGAACAGCCAAGTGGCTGCAGATCCCGGGAATCGAGATTGCGGGAAAAACAGGTACTGTGGAAAATTTCACAAAAATTGACGGTGTCCGTACTCAACTCACAGACCACTCGCTCTTTGTTGCCTTTGCCCCTGTTGATAATCCGGAGATTGCGTTGGCCGTATATATAGAACACGGATATTACGGTGCGAGGTATGCCGGGCATATTGCGTCGCTGCTTATCGAAAAGTATCTCAAAGGGGAAATTACACGTACAGATCTTGAAAAGCGTATGCTGGAAAAATCCCTTGAAGCCGAGTACGCTAAACCTTACAGTGGGGAGGAGTTCAAGATAAACGAATATGTCTGGTAAAAGCGTCCTCAAAAGAGTTGACTGGTTGACTATTTTTATCTTCCTGATGCTCGTGTCTATCGGTTGGGTTAATATCTATTCCACTACTTTTTCTGATAATAGCACTTCCATCTTCGATTTTAGTCAGCTATACGGCAAGCAATTATTTTTTATCGGGGTTAGTCTCGTCAGTGCTTTTATTTTCCTGTCGCTTGAGGCCCATTTTTACGAACGGTTTTCCAGCCTTATCTACATCATCACCGTGGTGATGTTACTCGGTTTATTCCTTTTTGGAAAGACCATTGCAGGGGCAACCTCCTGGTATGATCTCGGCTTTTTTAACCTCCAACCTTCTGAGCTGGCTAAATTTGCGACTGCCCTTGCTCTGGCGAAATATCTGAGTGACATCCAAACGGATATCAAGCGAGTTAAAGACCAACTGTTTGCATTGCTGATCATTCTGGTTCCCGTCCTTCTGATTATTCCGCAACCCGATCCTGGAAGCGCTCTTGTCTTCCTCGCCCTGGTATTTGTCCTCTTCAGAGAAGGACTGCCATTGTACTACCTGGCGATAGCTCTGATAGCTGTCCTTGTCTTTATCACCACCCTGATGTTCGGGACCATTTGGGTCAGTATAATCCTCGCACTCCTGATTGCGATTTTCCTCCTGGTTAAAAAAGCGAGTTTTAAAGTTCCCCTACTTCCACTTGCGATGTTCTTTGTTGTCGCATTGGTCTTTTCACTCTCGGTGAATTTTGTTTTTGAAAACGTTTTTGAACAACGCCACCGCGATCGCTTTAGCCTTTGGTTACGACTGGAGAAAGATCCTGAACGACTTGAAGAGATCAGAAAAACCATCGGTTATAATACCTATCAATCTGAAAAAGCTATTGAGTCGGGAGGTACATTGGGTAAGGGATTCCTCGAAGGTACACGCACCAAGGGCGATTTTGTCCCGGAACAGCACACGGATTATATCTTTAGTACTGTTGGGGAAGAATGGGGGTTTTTAGGAACTGCCACAGTGATCATTTTATTTACCTTATTGTTGTTGCGACTAGTGTATTTGGCCGAAAGGCAAAAAAGTGATTTCAGCAGGATGTACGGCTATGGTGTGATTTCAATTTTACTCATACATTACTTTATCAATATTGGAATGGTGACCGGTATCCTCCCTACAATTGGTATTCCACTTCCCTTTTTCAGCTACGGTGGTTCTGCCCTACTCGGTTTTACTGCCCTCCTATTTATCTTTCTTAAATTAGATTCGAATCGAATGAATGAATGGCTTTAATAACGCCAATCTGAATCTCTTGCATCGCTCTCCAAACGCCTTTCGACCTCATCATCCAACGATTCAAAAAAATTGAGCTTGCTCAGCTTCTCGATAGAATCAACAGAAACCCTGAACTGATCTAATGCCCCTGAAGATGCTGTATGAGGAATCAGAAATGCGATAACTTCGGGCCGATCAGCAGTTCCCCTTAGAATAATTTTGTAAAAAGCTTCCGGCACGGAAACCGATTCATATCCAATTCCAGGCAAATCTTCTGTCAGCACACCGCCGGTGATGACCCATAGAGAATCGTATCGCTTTGCCCACTCCCTAACCTGAATCTCCAGACTGTTCCAAATACCGGCATTGAAGTCGCGCTCCATGGGCGTGATATTACTGGTGTAAAAGGTTTCGTTATAGGCCGATTCGGAAAATCTTCGATCTCCTGCCGGGCACAGGTGTCCGCGGTCATAGCCCGAGTTTTTATAGTTACGCCAATCTGCTGAGCTGCTCCTTACTTTTGGATCCTCTATAAAATACGGTCTTTTCCGATCGTCTTTTGTAAGATGAGATCGAAGCAAGGCATAGGCAACCCATTCGGCCTGTTCGTGTTCCTCGCTGTAGGAAAGCGCATAATAATTGTGTTTTACGATTTGCTTTTTTTGGGATAGAGGAAGAACATATTCAGGAATAGCAATTTCATTGCGCTCTTCAATTTGGAGATCCGGGGCAAAAAAATACTGATCTATAAGCCAAAAGATGATCACAGTTGTCACTAGCAAAAGTGAATAGATAATCTTGTCTTTTTGTGCCTTCCGCATAGGGAATTGGTTGCCGTTGATACTGCGCGAAAATACACTAATTCTAAAGAGTAAACCTTACCTTTAAAGTGTAAGGAATCTAACTAGGATACGACAATAGGCTAAAGCTGAAAAAGAAATTAATTTGATTAAATACACCTTATGCTCAATTGGAAAGACATTATGCATTTCGCAGTAAGCGGAAATCCGGCTCCCTCATCTCGAGTAGAGAAAACCGAAGCGGAATGGAGAGAAATACTAACTCCTGATCAATTCAGGATCACTCGCAAGAAGGGGACTGAGGCCCCGCATTCCGGAGAACTTTGCAGTATACACGAGGCAGGCAAGTACGCTTGTGTCTGCTGCGGCACACCGCTGTTCGATTCAACCATCAAGTTTGAGTCGGGAACCGGCTGGCCGAGTTTTACTCAACCCATTCAGGAAAATGCGATTAAATACGAAAAAGACAGTTCCTTTGGGATGGTGAGAGTAGAAGTCATGTGCAACACCTGCGACGCTCATTTGGGACATGTTTTTCCTGATGGTCCTCAGCCAAGCGGACTGCGATACTGTATCAATTCAGAATCTATGAAACTTTTAAAAAAGGCAGATGTCGGAGAGTAAATCTAGTTTGGAAATGGCCACTGTGGGCGGAGGATGTTTCTGGTGTACTGAAGCTATTTTCCAGGAAGTAAAAGGAATTCACAAGGTGGTATCCGGCTATACCGGGGGAAATGCTCCGGGAAGACCAACGTATAGAGAAGTGTGTTCCGGACTCACAGGGCATGCCGAAGTAGTTCAGGTTTTCTTTGATCCTGCGATCATATCCTACCGCGATGTTTTGTTGATCTTTATGACCACTCATGACCCTACCACTCCTAATCGGCAGGGAGCAGATGTAGGAACGCAGTATCGATCTGTAATTTACTATGAGAACAAAGAGCAGCAGCAAATCGCAGAAGAAATATTCTCAGAGCTGAAAGACGCGTTTGACGCCCCTATTGTTACTGAGCTCAGTCCTCTTGGTACTTTTTACGAAGCAGAGGATTACCATCAGGATTATTACAGAAACAATCAAAAACAAGGGTATTGCAGCTATGTCATCACTCCTAAACTCAATAAGCTGCGAAAAATACACGCTGATAAATTAAGCGGGAATTGAAAAAGAAATATGTCCAATAAAAAAGGCCCTTTAATCAGGGCCTTTTTTATTGATGATTTATAGTAACTATCCCTTTACATGGGCTAGCTTTTCATTCTTTATATTACTGAGTTTAAGATCTCTTAGGATATTTACAGCTTCTTCGATGTACACATCCTTTGCCAAATTGCCGTGCCAACGCTCCCTTTTCTCTCTTAGCAGTGAATCCTTAGTAAAGAGTTCCTGTTCGTATTTTACAGATTCAAAGGTGAGTTTGGAATCGTACTCAGATAACTTTTTAAAGTATTCCGATTTGGCTCTGCTCTCCTGGTCTCTCGACTTGTAGAGGTCGTAGTTCAAAGGGACAGACATTTCATCCTGTTGCTCTTTTAACCATTTGGCATTTTCCTCAATAAGTTTAATCTGTGCATTTGAGGCAATTCGTTTATTGCTGTTTTCTATAGTTTTCTCAAAGTCGATATAACCATCCCAAACCTTGTAATTCGCCGGGTTTATTTTGTCCCAGTTCATGGCGTTCGCCTGTCCCTTCTCGCCAAGAACGATATAACGGTAGCGGTCCGGAATCACGATATCACTTTTAACACCCTCAAGCTGGTTAGACTCCCCGTTAATACGGTAAAACTTCTGGATTGTTACCTTTATAGCACCCAGATCGCCGTACTCATTAACGTGAACAACGTTCTCCAGGGGGTACATTGTTTGCACAGTCCCTTTACCGAAAGTTTGGTTACTCCCAATGATAATAGCTCTTTTATAATCCTGCATCGCAGCGGCTAATATTTCAGAAGCCGAAGCTGAGAATTCATTAACTAGTACAACCAGTGGTCCGTCCCATTGGACTCTCTCGTCCTTATCCTCATAGACCATTTTATCGTTGTCTGAAGCCCGTACCTGAACTACAGGTCCGTCTTTGATAAAGAGGCCGGCCATATCAATGGCAGTCCTCAGTGATCCACCTCCATTATCCCGAAGATCTAAGATCAGACCTTCAATGCCTTCTTCCTTTAAACGATCTATTTCCTTAGCTACATCACTAGCTGCGTTTCTTGAGGCGTAGTCCTTGAAATCAGCATAAAAACCGGGAAGCTGAATCAGGCCAAATTTCTCATCTTTTTTAATGATCTGAGCTGATTTGGCGTATTGTTCCTCCAATTCAACGATATCTCTTGTCACGGTGACCTCTTCGATGGTCCCATCTACTTTTCTCACAGTGAGGTACACTTTAGTTCCTTTTGGTCCCTTGATCAGTTGAACGGCATCATCAAGCGGCATTCCCACGATATTGACCGGGGTCTCATTATCTTCCTGGGCAACTTCGATAATTTCGTCTCCTACTTCCAGCAGCTGTCCTCTCCATACTGGCCCTCCTGAAATGATCTCAACTATTTTAGCCCCTTCAGGTTCTGGTTGTAATCGCGCTCCAATCCCTTCAAATCTCCCTGAAATCTGCCTGTCGAAATAGTCCTTATCCTCCGGCGCAAAATAGGAGGTATGCGGATCAAATTTGTCTACAATTGAATTGATATACTGGGCAAAGCGATCTTTACGCTCGAGGTTGTCAACAAATTCAAAGAATTCTTCAAGCGTATTTCTGGTTACGTCTCTGGCTTCTTCTTCTACTGCGGCTATGGTACGAGAAGTGTAATTCGGGTCTTCTTCTTTCTTTTGAATCTCGTCTTTCAATTTGGAATCAAAAGTGTTTAGTGTCCAGAATTTAAGCTGCTTCCTCCAACGCTCTTTTAGTTCAGATCTAGAACTCGTAAAAGGCCTTTTATCGTAATCTGAATTGATAGATTCTTCTATGGTGTAGTCAAATGGCTCATCAAGGATTTCCTTAATCAGTAATTTTACTTCATCCATTCTTTTGGTATACCTTTCGTGTACCAAATTAAAAAATGAGATGTCCGTGTTTTTTATCTGGTCATCTATCTGAAATTTATACTTTTCAAAATCACGGATATCCTCGGCAAGGAAGTATCGTTTAGTAGGATCAAGAACATCGATAAAATCTTCAAAGACATTAACTGAAAAATCGTCATTGATATCTTTTGGAGAATAGTGTCCTTTTTCGAGTATATAAGTGATTATATCCAAAAGGAGTTTGTCCTTGTCATTATTTTCAAAAGACTTGTTTGTGAAACTGCAGGAAGCAACCGCAATAATCACTGCTAAAAAGCCTAAAACCAGATTCTTCTTCATGTAAATATTTTTTATTTGGGTTTTAACGTCATTACTCATAGCCCAAAACATCAGAGCGTTTAAAATCATTCAACGCCCTAAGATATAGAAAAAACCATGCCAATAAATGCCCCCGGCGATAATTTTTTGTTAAAGGCTAGCTGCGCTAATCCTCAGTAAAAACGTATTTTTATCGCTTAAAGTATGTAGTATGAGTAAACCTTTAATCCTGGTGACTAATGACGATGGAATTACAGCCCCCGGTTTACGTACTTTGGTCCGCTGTATGCGTCAACTAGGAGACGTAGTGGTCGTTGCCCCAGACAGCCCACAGTCGGGTATGGGCCATGCTATAACCTTAGACAATACGCTGTACTCAAAGCGGGTTGTATTCGACACGGATAAGGACGCACCAAAGGAATACAGTTGTAGTGGAACCCCCGCAGATTGCGTTAAACTGGCACTTCAGGAACTGCTTGACAGAAAACCGGATATTTGTGTTTCCGGTATCAATCACGGGTCTAACTCTTCAATAAATGTCATTTATTCCGGGACCATGAGTGCGGCTATTGAGGCTGGAATTGAAGGTATTCCCGCCATTGGATTTTCGCTCTGCGATTACTCATGGGAGGCCGACTTTTCGCCGGCTGAAGAAGCAGTTAAAAAAATCGTCTCACAAGCCTTGCAAAACGGCATTCCAAAAGGGGTTGTACTCAATGTCAATATTCCCAAAATTGAAAAGTCGGGTCTAAAAGGGATCAAAATTTGCCGACAAGCCAGGGCCAACTGGAAAGAAAAATTTGACAAACGCACCAATCCATCGGGGAAGGATTACTATTGGCTCACGGGCGAATTTCAATTGATGGATAAAGGTGAAGACACAGACGAATGGGCTTTATCGCAAGGATACGTGTCAGTTGTTCCTACCCAATTTGATCTCACCGCTCATTTTGCGATTCAAGATATAAACACATGGAAACTAAATGAATACTAAAAAGGAACTCATAATTGGATTTGTGGTCGGACTCATAGCCAATGTGTTTGGCACTTTGTTATACATTCTTATCTTCTCTGATCTGGGGATTATGGAAACCTTTGAAGTTGCTAAAGAACAAGGCTATCTGGGGAGCTTACTTGCCCTTGGGGCCATTCTGAACTTAATCGCCTTCTTTGCCTTTTTGCGGATCAGAAGAGACCAACGAGCCAAGGGAGTGTTGGTGGCTACATTGCTAACGGCACTGGTTATACTATACTACAAGGTATTCTGAGATGAAATACTACATCATAGCGGGCGAAGCCTCCGGGGATCTTCACGGATCGAACCTTATCAAAGCATTGAAAAATGAAGATGCTGAAGCCAGTATTCGGTGCTGGGGAGGTGATTTGATGGAAAAGGCCGGAGGAACCCTGGTAAAGCATTATAATGAACTTGGCTTTATGGGGTTCATAGAAGTAGTTTCTAATATTCGTCGGATCTTTAAAAATATAGCTTTTTGCAAAGAGGATATCAGTGCTTTTAATCCGGATATTGTCATTTTTATAGACTTTTCGGGCTTTAATCTGCGTATTGCCTCCTGGGCCAAAAAAGAAGCTTTTCGCACTGCGTATTATATCTCCCCTCAAGTTTGGGCATCGCGGGAAGGACGAATCGATAAAATAAAATCGACCATAGATCACATGTTCGTGATCTTACCTTTTGAAAAAGAATATTACGAGAAGAAACACAAGTTTCCCGTACACTTCGTAGGTCATCCTTTGCTCGACGCCATAGAAGCCAGAGAAGAAATTGATCCTGAAGTATTTAAGAGCAAACACCGGCTTGATCCTCATAAAAAAATTATAGCCCTCTTACCGGGTAGCAGAAAACAGGAGGTAGAAAAAATGCTATCGGTGATGTTATCGGTTATCCCGACATTTCCCGATTATCAGTTTGTAATTGCAGGTGCTCCCAGCCTTGCAAAGGAGTTTTATTCCCCCTATACAAAATCCAAACAGGTTCATCTAGTTGCCGGAGAGACCTACGCCCTGTTGCAGTGTTCTCATGCCGCTCTGGTAACCAGTGGCACTGCAACCCTTGAAACAGCTCTATTCATGGTGCCTCAAGTGGTTTGCTACAAGGGTAGCTGGATTTCTTATCAGATCGCCAAGCGTATTATCACTTTAAAATACATCTCTCTTGTAAATCTGATCATGGACAAAGAAGTGGTTAAAGAACTTATTCAAAGTCAATTCACCACAAAATCACTTACCCAGGAATTAGAGGAAATCCTCTCCGGGCCCAAACGCGATGAGATGCTTGCAGAATATTCAAAGCTGCAAAAGAAACTGGGAGGGCCGGGTGCGAGCCAAAAAGCAGCCACGAAAATCGTCAGCTTAGTCAGGCAGTAACAAAATATTACCCATCCGAAAACGTTCCTAAGTTGAGGAATACCCCTTTATATCCTTATCGGACTGAAGTTTGACTTCAGAATTAATTCTTAATTTTGATTGAAAGTCGACCCTATCATTAAGGCCATGCTAAAGAAATTTATTATCGCATCCCTCTGTCTTGGTGTCACGGCGTGTGGAGTGGTAAAAAAGAAAACTACCTATGGCAGCAATAGAAAAGTCACGGTAGCAGCTTCTGAATTACCTAGTTTGTCAGATAGGGATTCCCTTTCAGATAACACGAGTGACAACAGGGACATGGAGGATGAGCTTAACCTTGAACGATCTGAGGAGATTATCAATACTGCTATGACCTTCACAGGGGTGAAGTATAAGTACGGAGGTACAACACGAAAAGGCATGGATTGCTCCGGCCTGCTATATGTTTCTTTTCTCGAACACGATATTTATCTGCCCCGGGTATCGTATTACATGGCTAATGAAGGGAAAAAGTTAAGACTTGAGGAAGTAAGCAAAGGCGACCTCCTGTTTTTTACAACTTCAAAGCGCCGGAAACGAATTAATCACGTGGGATTGGTTGTAGCTGTAGACGGAGAAGATATCCGGTTTATCCACTCTACAACTTCTCGCGGAGTGATCGTCTCTTCTCTTAAAGAAGGCTATTGGAACTACGCCTTTGTGAAAGCCACTCGAGTCTTATGAGATGAAACCCCTGGAATATATCTCCGTGAAGTTGAGTTTGTGCCTGCTCTTAGGTATATGCTACGGCTGGATTTCACCTTTATCCCCGGGACAAGCCATCTTAACATCCACAATCAGCCTTGTTGTCGTTCTGCTGTTTTTCCAATTTGAAAACTACCGAAACGGAATATATTTTGGCATCGCAACTCTACTGGCCTTTTTTTTCACAGGTGTCGTTGCCGTAACCCTGGCGCAACCCAAACTATCGCCTCATCACTATTCAAATAATTCCTCTTTGGAAAAAGGCATTTGGGTCCTCGAACTCAAGGAAATTTTAAAACCTACGCCATATAGGCAATCCTATCTCTTCCAAGTAGCTTCTTTTAACAACACTTCCTGTGACGGTTTAATCTTGGGTAGTACGAGAAAAGGGTCGAAAATCAAGAACTTAAAAGTAGATGACCGTTTGCTTTATTACGGAAAGATCCAACCTATTTCACCCCCACAAAATCCCTATCAGTTTGCTTATGATTCCTATATGGAAACTAAGGGAGTATACGATCAGATCACGCTTCAATCGGAAAATACTGTTCAAGTTGTCAATAGGAAGTCGAGTTTAGGCGGCCTTGCAGCTCAGTTGCAAAATAAAATCAAAACCGCCTTGTCCTCCTCACCTATTGGGTCAAAAGAACAGGGAGTATTGCGTGCCATTCTGCTCGGGCAAAGAAACGATCTGGATAAAGGGCTTTACCAGAATTACAAAGATGCGGGAGCAGCTCATATATTGGCTGTTTCGGGTTTGCACATTGGCATATTACTCCTGATTCTCAGGGCAATTTTAAACCCTATCCATTCTTTGCCTCAGGGCAGAAGATTTTCAATGTTGTTATCGGTGCTTTTTCTCTGGGCATATGCTTTGTTCACCGGACTGTCACCTTCAGTCGTCAGGGCCGTCAGCATGTTTAGTTTTCTAGCCTATGCCATGTACCTCAACAGGCCCACAAATGCTATAAATATCCTGGCTTTATCATTTTCTGCTATTTTACTGGTTCAGCCTAAATTCCTGTTTCAGCTTGGTTTTCAATTGAGTTATTCTGCTGTTTTTGCTATTGGATGGGTTTATCCCATGATGGTTCAATCCTGGGTTCCGCGAAATGGAATTCTTAAACGCATGTGGAAGTTATTTGCAGTAAGCCTTGCTGCTCAACTAGGGGTTTTGCCCCTTTGCCTGTACTATTTTCATCAATTCCCGACAGCTTTCTTTATCACTGCTATGGTAATTGTTCCATTCCTTGGGCTTCTATTGAGTTTGGGTATTCTGGTGATCATCTTATCAGGATTCTCCCTGCTTCCCGATTTTCTAGCACTGTTTTACGACCGAATGATAAGAACAATAAACGAGCTGGTGGAACTTATTGCCTCCCAGGAATATCTTATCATCCGAGAGATCCCATTTGATAAGCCCAGTCTGGTGCTCTTGTATTTTATTATAGTTTTATTTGTTCTCAGTCTTTATAAAAAGAGGTTTTCCTATATCTTTTTTCTGGGAATATCCCTGGCAGGATTGCAAGTCTGGACCTATTACCGCCGAACTCAGAACAGGCATACAGAGGAAGTCATCCTGTTGCAGCAAGTGGCTAATTCGGGACTGCTATTTAAAAAGGGCAGTGAACTTCTCGTTATGAGCCATGACCATTCTAAAATTAAAAATCTGGTGAAAAACTTCGAATTGAATTGCTTCTTAGATACCGTAAGGCCGACACCATTACCAAACTCATTCCATATTGGCAATGATCGCTGGGTTGTCTTGGATAGTGCTGGCATCCTACCTCCAGTTCAGGAAAGTCTTAGCGGTTTGATTTTAACGCAATCCCCTAAGGTTCATTTAGGCCGACTATTGGAACTGCACTGTCCGGATAGAATTGTTGCCGACGGTAGTAATTACCCAAATGAAATAGAACGTTGGAAACGAACCTGCAAGACTTACGGAGTTCCATTCTACTCCACCGCAGAACAGGGAGCGATAACCTTAGGTAAATTGTAAATATGGCTATCGGATTCCGTGCATCATCCGCTTGAGAGGTCGATTTAATAAAATAGAAATACCTCCCAGGGCAACACAAAGGATGGTAAAGATCAGGAAGAAACTACTCAAAGAATAGTTCGCAGTGATCTCGTCAATCATGCCTCCCAGAGTTCCTGCCATTTTCTGGCCAATGGCAATGGCGAGATACCATATCCCAAACATAAAACCGATCATCCTTGGGGGAACTAATTTACTCAGATAGGAAAGTCCCACAGGAGAAACACATAATTCACCCATGGTGATGAGCAGGTAAGCAAGTATCAGATAGATCATACTCACAGAAGCGGTAGCGGCTCCCTGAGGAATACTGAGTGTGCCAAATACGAGCACCCCAAAACCAAGTCCCTGCAGAACCAG